>DATEJD010000397.1:0-9513 GCA_035278325.1 Gemmatimonadales bacterium
CGCCGTGATCGACCAGGGCCGGATCGCCGCCCTCGACACCCCGGCCGGTCTGATCCGCCGCTCGGCGGGCGCCACCGTCATCAGCTTCACCCCGTCCACCCCGCTGGACGACCACGACCTGGCCGCCCTGCCCGCACTGGCCTCGATCGAGCACAAGGACAGCCGCGTCACGCTCTCCGGCACCGACGAGACCGTCAACGCCGTCCTCACACTGCTGGCCCGCCACCGCATCACGGCCCACCAACTCCGCGTCACCGACGCCACGTTGGACGACGCCTTCCTGGACCTCACCGACACCGTCACCGAGGGGGCAACGGCATGAACACCGCCGTCCTGAAAACCGAACTCAAGCTCTTTGGCCGCGAACCCGGCGCCGTCTTCTGGATCCTGCTGTTCCCGACCCTGCTGCTGGTGATCCTCGGCTCGATCCCCTCCTTCCGCGACGCTCAGGCCGACCTCGGCGGCCTGAGCACCATCGACGTCTACGTCCCCGTGGCCGTACTGCTCGGCCTGATCGTCGGCGGCATCCAGGCCATGCCCCAGACCCTCACCGGCTACCGCGAGCGCGGCATCCTGCGCCGGATGTCCACCACCCCGGTACGCCCGTCGGCCCTGCTGTCCGCACAGATGCTGGTCTACGGCGCTGCCGCCCTGACGTCGTCGCTGCTCGCCCTCGTCGTCGGCCGCGCGGTCTTCGGCGTACGACTGCCCGAGCAGCCCTTCGGATACGTCCTCGCCCTGGTCCTGACCGTGCTCGCCGCCCTCGCCCTGGGCGCCGTGGTCTGCGCGCTGTCCCGGACGACGAAGATCGCCGGTGCCATCGGGTCGATGGTGTTCTTCCCGGCGATGTTCTGCGCGGGCCTGTGGGCGCCGGTGCAGACCATGCCGGACGTCCTCGCCAGGATCGTCGGGTACACCCCGTTCGGCGCGGCCGCCGAGGCCCTGAACCAGGCGGCGGCCGGCGACTGGCCCGGCTGGGACCACCTGGGCGTCCTCGTCGCCTGGGCGGTGCTGCTCACGGCCGCCGCGCGGCGCTTCTTCCGCTGGGAGTAAGGGACGGGCCGTGCAGACTGAGCACATGACCGCGGCGGACACACAGATCGAGCGGCGCCTGGAACAGCTGCACGTCTGGGGGCCGTACGCCCTGCTCGGCGTCGGGGCCGTCCTCTCGGGCGTCGCCGCCGACCTGATGGACGGCCCCACCGAGTGGTACACCGCCGGATCCCTGGTCGCCGCCGCGATCGTGCTCCAGCTGTGGTGGCACGCCACCCGGCACCGCCGCGCGGACCGCGGCCGCACCCCCTCCCCGGCCGGCACGGCGTACTACGTCGTGCGCTGGGCGATCGCCTTCGTCCTCACCTGGATCAACCCGTTCTTCGCGTTCTACGCCGCCGCCGGCTACATGGACGCCGACGAGTTGATCCCGGGCAGGTGGCGGCGGCTCGGACTGTTCGCGAGCGTCATCACCGTGGCGGGCGCGCAGGTCGGCGGGCTGCCGGTGCGCAGCATCGCCCAGTGGCTCGGGTTCGCCGGGCTCCTGGTCGTCAACTTCGGCCTCCAGGCCTTCGTCGCCCACATCACCGAGCAGGAGGAGCAGCGCTCCCGGGAGCGCGCCGAGACCATCGAGGCGCTGCTGCAGGGCCGGCTTCGCCTGCTGGTAACCACTGCGCGAGCCACCGCGGAGCGCACCCTGATGCCGGCCGCGCTCGAGCGGCTCAGGCTCCGACTCGCGACCGGCGACCAGGTGCCGCCCGTGGAGGTGGCGCGGACGCTCGAGCGCATGGGGTATCGTCGCGTGCCGACGGTGACCGAGGTCGCGGAGTTCAGCATGCGGGGCGGCATTCTCGACCTGTACGGCTTCGGGATGGCTGGGCCGGCCCGGCTCGAGTGGTGGGGCGACGACATCGCGTCGATTCGCGGCTTCGATCTCACCACCCAGCGCTCGCTGCACGAGCTGACCGAGGTGACCGCGCTCCCGATCGACACTCGGAGTGTCCGCGAGGAGCTCGAGGTCGGCGCCGCCCCGGGAGTCACCCTGAACGCCCCGGGAGTCACCCTGAACGCAGTGAAGGGGGCATACCCTGACGCCTGGCCCCTTCGCTTCGCTCAGGGTGACGCAAGCCCCCCGTCCCGCCGGACCCTTCTGGAGCTGCTGCCGTCCGATACGATCGTGCTCGAGGAGGCGGCCGGTCCCGACCAGGACGAAGTCCAGCGGGCGTGGAACGAGGCGCAGCATCACCTCGAGGTCGCGCGGCGCCTGGGAGAGGACGTCCCGGGACGGGACCAGATCCTCGAGCCACCGGACCAGTGGCGGGAGCACCTCGCGGCCTACCCGCGTCTGCTGCTCCGCGACGAGAAGGTGGATCTGCAGTTCGGCTTCTTCCCGCCCGAGAAGATCGACCGCGATCTGAACCGCCTTCGCGGACTCCTGGCGGGCTCGCCTCCCACCCTGATCCTGTGCGACAACGAAGGCCAGCTCGAGCGCCTCGAGGAGCTGCTGGAGGACGGGCCCCGGGGCGGCGGTCACGCGACGCTCGCGATCGGCGCGCTCGACGGCGGCTTCGTGATGCCGCCGCTCCGGGTCCTGACCGACCACGAGATCTTCCGGCGCGCCCGGCGGCTCCGCCGCCCGCGGCGCTACCGCCAGGCTGCGCCGTCGGCCGCGACGGGCGCCCTGGTCGAAGGCGACTACGTGGTCCATCTCGATCATGGCATCGGGATCTACCGTGGGATCGACACCATCAGCGTGGAGGAGTCGACCCTCGAGGTGGCCATCGTCGAGTACGAGGGCGGCGACCGGCTCAACGTCCCGCTGTACCGGCTGGACCAGCTGGAGCGCTACCGTGCCGCCGGCGAGGACGGCGATCGGCCGCCGCCTCGGCTCCATCGCCTGGGCGGGGCGTCGTGGGCCCGGGTGCGCGAGAAGACCCGCCAGGCCATCAAGCAGATGGCGGCCGAGCTGCTCGACCTCTATGCCCGCCGCACCGTGAGCGCCGGCTTCCCGTTCCCGCCGGACACCCGCTGGCAGCGCGAGCTCGAGTCGAGCTTCCTCTACGAGGACACGCCCGATCAACGGAAGGCGACGGAAGAGGTGAAGGCCGACATGGAGCGGCCTCGCCCGATGGACCGGCTGCTGGTGGGCGACGTGGGCTACGGCAAGACCGAGGTGGCCGTTCGGGCCGCCTTCAAGGCGGTGCAGGGCGGGAAGCAGGCCGCCGTCCTGGTACCCACCACGATTCTGGCCGAACAGCACGGCCGCACCTTCCTCGAGCGGCTGGCCGACTTTCCCCTGTCGGTGGAAGTGCTGTCCCGCTTCCGAACCGCGAAGGAGCAACGGCAGGCGCTGGACCGGCTGGAGGCCGGGCAGATCGACATCGTGATCGGAACCCACCGGCTGCTGTCGAAGGACGTCGAGTTCAAGAATCTGGGGCTGCTCATCGTCGACGAGGAGCACCGGTTCGGGGTCAGGCACAAGGAGCGGCTCAAGGCGCTCCGGCTCTCGGTCGACGTGCTGACACTTACCGCCACGCCCATTCCCCGCACACTTCACCTCTCGCTGGCCGGCCTCCGCGACCTCACCCTGATCGAAACCCCGCCGCGCGACCGCTCACCCATCCTCACCTTCGTCGAGCCGTGGGATGACGCGTTGCTGGAGGAGGCGTTCGCGCGGGAGATCGACAGGGGCGGGCAGGTGTTCGTGGTGCACAACCGGATCGAGACCATCGAGACCATCGCCGCGCGGGTGCGGGCGCTCGCCCCGCGGGCACGGGTGGGCGTGGCCCACGGGCAGATGGCGGCCGACGACCTCGAGTCGGTGATGCGCGACTTCGTGGCGGGCGAGGTCGACATCCTCGTCTCCACCATGATCGTGGAATCCGGGCTCGACGTTCCCAACGCGAACACGATGGTGGTGCACGATGCCCACCGATTCGGTCTGGCCCAGCTGTATCAGCTGCGGGGCCGGGTCGGCCGGAGCCACCGGCGGGCATATTGCTACCTCCTGGTGCCCGACACCATCGATCCCGACGCGGAGGAGCGTCTGAAGGTGCTCGAGCATCATACCGATCTGGGGGCAGGCTACCGGATCGCGCTCAAGGACCTCGAGCTCCGGGGGGCGGGCAACCTGCTGGGCGCCGAGCAGTCGGGCCACGCCGAGGCGGTGGGATTCGACCTGTACATGCGCTGGCTCGAGGAGACGGTGAAGGCGCTCCGGGGCCAGGGCACCGCGGAGCAGCCCGCCCCGCCCGACGTGGTGCTGGACCGGCCGGCTCACCTGTCGGACGGCTATGTTCCCGACGACGACGTGAAGCTGGACCTGTACCGCCGACTGGCGCGCGCCACGACGTCTGGCGACATTGATGGGCTCCGCGACGAACTGCGCGAGCGCTTCGGGCCGCTGCCGGCCGAGGCCGAGACGCTGCTCGACATGGCGCGCCTCCGCGCCCTGGGAGCGGTGCTCGGCCTTCAGCACGTGCTGGTCCGGGGCGACGAGGCCCGGCTCACCTTCCGCCAGGGTACCACGCCCCGGCTGGCTGGCCTCACCTCCGCGCTGGATGACGTGCAGCTCGCGGCCGAGGTGCGACGGACGGTGCCGCTGTCGCTCCGGCTCGTGCGGCTCGGCGGTGAGGCAATCGTGCCGGCTCTGGTCCGCGCCCTGAGAGCGGCGGTGAAGTAACCTTTTTGGGAGATGTCATGCGACGCAACGTGATCCTCGCGGCGGTCCTCGCGACCGGCCTGCTCGGCTGCAACTCCTTCCGCGACCTCTTCTCGGCGCATGCTGACGTGGCCGCTGAGGCCGCCAGCCAACAGCTCCCGGCGCAACGTCTCGCGCAGATCCTGAGCGCCGGCGGCAAGGGCGTTCGGATCAACCACGAGACAGCCGACTACGTGGCGAACGTGTGGGTCGACTACGCCCTGTTCGGGCAGGCGGTGGTCCACGGCCGGCTGCCACTCGACTCGGCCAGCGTGGCCGAAGCGGTCTGGCCCGAGATCTCCGAGCTCAAGGGCACCCACTGGCACGATACCCTGCTGGCGCATCGCGGGTCGGTGAGCGACGCGGAGGTCGACAGCCTGTACGGGTCGTCCGACACCCGCGTGCTGCAGCACATCCTGTTCGGCGCCCGGCCCAACATCGACTCCGCCCAGCGCAAGACCATCCGGGGCAAGGCCGAGGCCACCCTGGCCCAGATCAGGAAGGGCGCGAACTTCGACCAGCTCGCGGCGCAGCTGTCCGAAGACCCCGGCAGCAAGGCCGATAGCGGCTACCTCCCGCCCAGCCCGAAGGGGCGCTTTGTCCCGGCGTTCGACAGCGCCGGGTGGTCGCTGCAGCCTGGCCAGGTGAGCGGCCTGGTGCAGACGCCGTTCGGGTACCATATCATCAAGCGGCCGACCCTGGCCGAAGCGCGCGCGCACATCGTCGACTTCCTGCAGGAGAAGGCCGGGCGACACCTCGACTCGCTCTACATGGACAGCCTGGCGAGCGCGAACAAGCTCGAGGTCGTCGCCGGCGCGCCCGCGGCCATGCGTGCCGCCGCCGAGGCGACGGACGAGAGCCGGAACTCGACCAAGGCACTGGTGAAATACACCGGTGGCGAGCTCACGGTGAAGGACTTCCTCCGCTGGGTCCGGGCCCTGCCCCCGCAGTACTCGCAGCAGCTTCGCGAGGCCAACGACAGCACCCTGACCCGCTTTGCCCGCATCCTGACGCAGAACGTCCTGCTGCTGCGCGAGGCCGACCGGAACAAGATCGCGATCACCCCGCTCGAGTGGGCCGATCTCAAGCGCCGCTACGAGCAGCAGATCGATACGCTCCGGACCGAGATGGGGTTGCAGGACGGCGACATCACGGATTCGGCCGTGGCCATCGGTGAGCGCGAGAAGGTGGCGGGGCTCAAGGTCGAGCGGTACTTCGACGACCTCATCGCGGGCAAGGCGCGGCTCCGGCCGCTGCCGTCCGCGCTGGCCACGCTCCTGCGGGAGAAGATGCCGTACAACGTGCACCAGGCCGGCGTGAACCGCTCGGTCGAGCTCGCCACCGAGCTCAAGACCAAGGCCGATTCCGCCGCGCCCAAGGGTCCGATGCAGCGGGCCCCCGGCGGTCCGCCGGTGCCCGGCGTGGGGCCGGCCTCCCAGAGCGCCCCGAGCCAGGGCGCGACGCCCGCACCCGCCACCTCGGAGGCCACCCGGCCATGACGCGTTCCGGAACCGCCGCCGCGGTCGTCGTCCTGCTGGTCGGTCTGGCCGGGTCGCAGGCGACCCGTCTGGCCGCCCAGGACACGACCGGCGTGGCGCGGCCGGTTCCGCCCGCGGCCGTCGACTCGAGCCCGCTCACCCCGCGTGATACCACGGCGAGGCCCGCGCTTCCCGCGCCGGACTCGACCGCACGGCCCGCGCTGCCCGCACCGGACCCAACCGCGCGGCCGGCCCTCGATTCCACATTGAAGCCCGTTCCGCCGCCGGCCCGCGCCAGTCGGCCCGACACCCTGGCCGACACCTCCGCCGAGGCGGCCTCCGCCGAGGCGATGATGCCCGACACCGCGGTGGTGGTGGACCGGGTGGTCGCGGTGGTCGGCAATCGGCCGGTGCTCTCGTCGCAGGTGGACGAGGAGATGTTCTCGCGCCAGTCGCAGGGGCAGCAGATCCCGGACGACCCCGACTCGATCGCCGCGATCCGGAAGCAGATCGTGTCGTCGATCGTGGACGAGGAGCTGCTGGTGCAGCAGGCCCAGCGCGACACCGCCATCAAGGTGACCGACCAGGAAATCGCCGACGGCGTCGAGCAGCAGGTGCGGAAGGTCCGCTCGAACTTCCAGTCCGAGGTGGACTACAAGAACGAGCTCAAGAAGGCGGGCTTCGAGACGCCCGAGGAATATCGCCGCTGGCTCACCGACCAGCAGCGCCGGGCCGCGTTCCAGAATCGTCTCATCGACAAGCTGCGCCAGGACGGCAAGCTCAAGCCGGTGCCGCCCACCGATCAGGAGATGCGGGACTACTTCCAGGCGCAGAAGGGCAACCTGGGCTCGCGTCCGGCGACGATCTCGTTCCGCCAGATCGTCATCGCGCCGCACCCGAGCCCCCAGGCCAAGGCCCGCACGCTGGCCCAGGCCGATTCGATCGTGCTCGAGCTCCGCCGCGGGGCCGACTTCGCCACCGCGGCCAAGCGGTTCTCGCAGGACCCTGGCTCCAAGGACCAGGGCGGCTCGCTCAACTGGTTCCGCCGGGGGGTGATGGTGCCGGAGTTCGAGCGGGTGGCCTTCTCACTCAAGCCCGGCGTGGTGTCCGACCCGGTGGAGTCGCCGTTCGGCTATCACATCATCCAGGTGGAGCGGCTCCAGCCGGGCGAGGTCCAGGCTCGCCACATCCTGCTCATTCCCGACATCGATTCCATCCACGTCGACAGCGCCCGCGCGCTGGCCGACTCGGTGCGGAAGCTCATCCTCCGGGGCGCGTCGTTCGATTCGCTGCAGCGCGCGCTGCACGATCCGTCGGCCGAGCGGCAGGCCGAGAACGTGCCGGTCGACAAGATGCCCGAGGCCTACGCCAAGGCCATCGGCCAGGCCGACTCCGGCGCGGTCGCGCCGGTGTTCGAGCTCCCCGGCGCCGGCACCCGGTCGCAGTTCGTCGTGCTGCAGGTGACCGGACGGCGTCCGCCGGGCGACATCCGCTTCGAGGACGTGCGAGACCGCATCCGCGACCAGCTCGGGCAGCAGCTCGCGATCCAGCGGTACATCGACCGGCTGCGCCGCGCGACGTACGTGGACATCCGCTCGTAGCGCTCCCCACCTCCATGACCCGGCTGGCTATCACCCTCGGCGACCCGCGCGGGATCGGGCCCGAGATCGTGGCGCGCGCGCTCGCGCAGCCGCTCGAGGCTCAGGTCACGCTCGTGGGAGCGGAGGACCAAATCGCCGGGATTCCGGCGGCGGCGCGCGTCGGTGTGGGAAGCTGGGGGCTGGGAAGCGGCGAGCGTCCCGACGACCGCGCGCGGACGATCCGGGCAGGTCGGCTGGCCGGCCACGCGGTCGAGGCCGCGGTGAAGCTCGCGCTCACGGGGCAGGTGGACGCCATCGTCACGGCGCCGGCCCACAAGCATGCGCTGCACCTGGCCGGGTTTCCCTACCCGGGCCACACCGAGTGGCTGGCCAAGCTCGCCGGCGATGTGGATGTGGCCATGATGCTCGCCTCGCCGGAGCTCCGAGTAGTGCTGGTCACCACGCACGTGCCGTTTCGGGATGTCCCCGCGCTGCTCACCGTCGACCGGGTGACTCGCGTCGGGCGCATTACTCGGCAGGCGCTGGCCGACTGGTTCGGGATCGCCCAGCCCCGCCTTGCAGTGTGCGCCGTCAACCCACATGCCGGCGAGAGCGGGCTCTTCGGCGACGAGGAGACCCGCGTGCTCCGACCCGCCGCCGAGGCGCTCGGCGCGAGCGGGCCGCTGCCGGCGGACACGGTGTTCGTGCGGGCGATGCGAGGGGAGTTCGACGCGGTGCTCGCGCCCTATCACGACGTGGGGATGACCGCCATCAAGGTGGCGTCGTTCGGGCGGGCGGTGAACGTCACACTGGGCCTGCCGTTTCCGCGGACCTCGCCGGACCATGGCACGGCGCTCGACATCGCGGGGACCGGGGCTGCGGATGCGTCGAGCATGCAGGCGGCGATCGAGCTGGCGGCGAAGCTCGCGCGATAGTCCGGGTACACGGCTCCGGCGGGGCGACGGTGCTCCTGTTTATCGCCCTATCGTCCTATCGCCCTATCGTCCTCTCCAGCCTCTCCATCAGACCGAGATACGCATCCAGCTTGAGCTTCTGTGCCGCGCGGTTGGCCACGAGGATCGCGCCGCACTGGAGGACCGTTTCCCGCTCGACCAGCCCGTTGGCACGCAGCGTGTTTCCCGTGTCGACCAGGTCCACGATCCAGTGGCAGAGATTGAGCAGCGGGGCCACCTCGACCGAGCCGTCGACCTGGATGATGTCGACCGGCCGGCCGGCGGCGCCGAAGTGGGCCTGCGCGAGGCGGGGATACTTGGTGGCGACGCGGGCGGTGATGCCGCCCGGGAGAGCGGGGTAGGGCGCATCCGCCGGCGCCGCGACGCTCAACCGGCAGAAACCGAAACCCAGCTCGAGCGGCTCGAGCACGTCGGCGCCGGTCTCGCGCAGCACGTCGGTGCCGGTCACGCCGAGATCGGCCGCGCCGGACTCGACGTAGACCGGCACGTCGCCCGGCTTGACGACCAGGAACTCGATCGTCGGATCGCTCGAAGGGATCAGCAGGCGCCGGCCGGCGTCGGCGGCGGGCGCGGCGCCGGCCCGGGCGAAGCGCTCCACCGACGGCTCGTACAGCCGCCCCTTGGCCAGCGCGACCCGGAGCCGCGTCACAGCGGCACTTCCGCGATGGTATCGAGATCGAGCGACAGGCCCACGGCGGGCATCGGGCGGCCGAAGCGGGCCATCAGCTCGTCGTAGCGGCCCCCCGCCCCCGCGGCCCGCCCCGCGCCCGCCACGAAGACCTCGAAAT
>DATEJD010000398.1:0-2279 GCA_035278325.1 Gemmatimonadales bacterium
GTTCCCTGGTTCGGTGCGCAGCTTCGTCCACTCGGCATGCAGTGCCTGCCTCATGCATCCCTCCGGCGCAACAGGAAGGTGGCCAGGCCCAGGGCCAGGGCGGTGTAGGCGCACAGCACGGCGAAGCCGGCCCACGGCTCCAGCGGATAGAAATCGCGCAATGGCGTGAGCAAGACGTCGTTGATCTGCGGGTACCGCGGGAGGCTCTGCTGGATCGCGAAACCGGCGGCCGGGGTGAGTCGCAGCAGCCACTCCGATACGGTGTCGGGCAGAGGGGCGGCGATCGCCAGGACGTAGGGGACGACGATCATCACGATGAGGGCGGTCACCGCCTCGGCCCCGCGCTGAAGCATGGCGCCGACGGCGAGGGCTAGGACGGTGACGACGGCGAGCAGGGCAGCGGTCCCGGCGATCACGCGGAGCTCGGTCAGCGAGGTCACCGGGAAGAGGTAGTTGCCGTTGGCGCGCAGTATCCAGTCGCCGAGCGGGACCGCGACAGCAGCGGCGGCCAGCCCGGCCACGAAGGTGACCGAGCCGATCACGATTGCCTTGGCCGCCAGCACGCGGCCTCGCCGAGGACTGGTGGCCAGCGTTGTCCGGATCATGCCCCGCCGATATTCGGCGGTGATGAACATGGACCCAATGACGATCACCACGATCAGCCCGGCGAAGGTGCCATGGAGGGCGTCCTCGATTCTCCTGCCGCCGTCTACCCGCGGCGCGATGTCCCCGGTCCCGCTCACGGTGAACCTGCCGCCGGACTCCTCGAACCCGCGCTGAGTCAAGGGTGGGCCGCCGGGGCCGATTCCAATGTTGTCGCCTGTCCATGCGCCGCCGGTCCCCTCGCTCTGCAGGCTGACCTGGTCAAACACAGCGGTGGCCTGGGTTAGGCGGCTGCTAAATCCCCCGGCGACCCCCGGGGACACCACCATATAGAAGGGGGAGGTCACGAATAGCCCGACCTGCGCCGTTGCCGGCAGCCCGGCCAGGTCTGCCGTACCGATCCTGGTCCAGTGCGTGCCGTCTGCCGACTCGTAGCCGGTGAGGCTGTCACCGGAGCGGGTCAGCCGCAGCCAGCGCGGGGACGCTGCGGAGACACCGCCCGGGCTGCCCGCGGTGTCGTGGATGTAGTTGTACTGCATCCGCGCCCCGTGGCTGCCGGTGACCATGACCGCCGCGTAGGCCGACCCCTGCTTGGTGCTCTCCTTGATGATGACTCCGGCCTTTGCCCACGGCATGACGCCGGGCACGATGTCGTTGGGATGGTCGGGCGGGTACGTGATCAGCCCCGTCAGTGAGGTCACGCGGACCGTGATGCTGCCGTCTCCGACCAGCGGCTGGTGCGCGAAGTAGAACATGTCCACCACCGCTTCGCCGTCCGGCCCCAGCGGAACAGAGCAGTCGCCGCCGCACGACGAGTGAAAGCCCGATGCGGCAACTAGTCCCAGGAGCACCATCACCAGCGCCGCGACCCAGGTGCCGGCCACCCAGCCGCGGACCGTTCGGAACTTGGTCCATTCAGCGCGCAGCAATTGCGGAAAGCCGTCGCGGCCGGCGCGCAGCCCAGACCGGTAGGGAGTGGTGCCGACGGTCATCGTGCCACCTCCTCTCCCGTGTTGGCGTGGAATTCGACCGCATCCCGGGTGAGCTCCATGTAGGCCTCCTCCAACGTCGCGCGGTGGGCCGCCACCTCGGAGAACGGCACCCCGCTTTGGCCTAGCACAGCCACCACCCGCTCGGCCGCCAGGCCGGAGACGGTGAGCGTGTCGCGGTCGGTGCTGGCCACGGTGGCGCCGGCCTGTGCCAGCGCGGTCATCGCCTCCGATCGCGCGGTGGTGCGCAGTGTGATGCGGCCATTCGCCGCAGCCGCGAGCAGCTCGGCCACGCTGACGTCAGCGACCAGCCGGCCACGGCCGATCACGACCAGATGGCCGGCGGTGTCCTGCAGCTCGCTCATCAGGTGGCTGGACACCAGAACCGCGCGGCCCTCGGCGGCCAGAGCCCGCAGGAAGCCGCGCATCCACACGATGCCCTCGGGATCAAGGCCGTTGAACGGCTCGTCGAGCATGAGCACCGGCGGATCCCCGAGCAGCGCCGCCGCGATCCCGAGCCGCTGCCTCATTCCGAGCGAGTAACCGCCGGCCTTCCGCCGTGCCGCCGTCTCGAGGCCGACCAGGCGGATGACCTCATCGACTCGCGCAGCGGTCAGGCCCTGCGAATGGGCCAGCCAGAGCAGGTGGTTGCGGCCGGTCCGGCTCGGCTGCAGGGCGTCGGCGTCG
>DATEJD010000399.1:0-4892 GCA_035278325.1 Gemmatimonadales bacterium
GCCTCCCGGGGGCAGTCGTCGACCGCTGCCCGGAGGACCAGGATGACGATCTCCGGGCTCCCATCCTCCAGGCCGTGCAGGATCGCCGACGTTCGATGCTGCGGGAACTCGAGCAGCAGCTTGTACGCCTCCCGGCGGAGGCGCGGTTCCGGGTCACGCGCGAGGCTCACCGCCGAGAAGTCCGGCGGCCAGGTGCGGAGCATCCGGATCAGCGCCAGCAGATTGCGTTGCACGTACCAGGGCGCGGCCTTGAGCCGGGCGGCGGCGGCGGGGGCGACCGAAGGACCGATGCTCGTGAGCAGGTGCAAGGTGCGACTCCGGACCGAGCTGGTGGCGGCGTGCTCGAGGAGGTCGAGCAGCGGCTCGGTAGCTGCCTGCCCGACGTGTGCCACCAATCCCTCGATGGTGACGAAGTCCGGCCGCTCCTCGGCCAGCTCGGCGCGCAGGCGGGCGGGGGTCGCCAACTGGCGCCACATGGCGTCCGCGGTGCTCTTGGCGTGGGCCGGCGCGGCGCCAAGCAGCTCCACCAGGATGGACACGCGGCGTCGTTCGATCAGGGCGTCGAGCGCCGAGTCAACCCGCGGACCGCCGCAGCCGGTTTCGAGCGCGAGCTGGAGGACCAGCTCGGGCTCGCACTCGAGCTGCTCCTCGCCGGTCGCCGTGGTGATGGTCGGAGACCAGCGCTCCATCCCTCCCAGCACCGCGGTGTACTCAGTGGGGTTGGGGTCCTCGAGGTTCCAGCCGGTGATGAGCTGCGCCACGTTCCGCCGCAGGGTGGACTCCGCCTCCGCGCGACTCTCCTCGGGACCCACATCGGCGTAGTGGGCGAACTTGTTCATCAGACGCAGCAGCTGATGCGAGATGGTTTGTCCGGTGGTCGCGGCAGCCGCTTCCACGATCTCGATCACCGCGTCCACCGCCAGCACCTCCGCCGAGGTGAGCGCGAAGCGGCGGCGCTCGGCGTGGTCGGCGCCGGCCTCGAGCACGCGCCGCAGGGTCTCGGGCCGAAGCGAGGTCACCAGGCGCGAGACGCGCTCGCGGACCCGCGACTCCCAGGCGCCCTGCCGCCCCGACATCTCGTCGGCGATCTGCCCCAGGTAGTCGAGCACCACCCGGTCGTAGCCCACCTGCGCGGGTTGCTCCTCGATCGCGCGGGCCACCAGCAGCGGGTCCTCCGCCGCCTCGGTGCCTTCGCCGTCGCTCGAGAGGGCCAGGTTAGCGAGCCCCAGCCACAGCGCATCCGCGGGCGTCGCGGGCGGCGCGTTCGGCTCGTCGTCCTGCAGGAACATGCGGCTCAGCTCAGGCGGCTGAATCCGGAGATGCGCCCAGCCGGCCCCCGCGTCGGGCCTCAAGCCGAAAGGTCCGCCCGCTCCCTGAGGGTCGGAGGCCAGGGCCGCCAACAGCTCGTCGATTTCCCGCAGGCTCACCTCGCGATCGAACCGCACGGTGGCGATGCGGTGGCGATGGAGCCGCCGGGCCAGATCGCTCAGGAGGGCGTTGCGTGGGTCCGTCGCCGTCCCGGCGACGATGAGCTGGTGGCGGGCCACGCCGATCGCCAGGGACTCCCTCCCGGCAAGGAGCAATTCCAGCCGACCGACGAACCGCGCCGTCGAGTCCTCGAGATGGGGATGGCCCACCGGATACATCGCGCGCTTGTGCAGCACGATGGAGAACTCGACCAGGAAGTCCGCCAGGTCCCGGGAGAGCGTCGCGGTGGCGCGCGCGCCCAGACTGGGAGTGGGAGAGTCGCCTCTGTCCGCGGTGGAGCTCATTGGTGGCCGTGGGAAACGATGGGTGCGTGAGCGTGCAAGTTTTTCGCCACGGTGCGGCGCACTCCATCGCCTTATAGATCAACGGGTTGCTGCTTTGGCCGGCGGGGGCGTCGAACGGCAGAAAGCGGGGGTGCTGGCAGAACCGGGGTGCGACACAAAGGCCCTCCAGGCGAGAGCCCGGAGGGCCTGCGGCAAGCCGGTACTGAGCGGTGCTACGTGACCATTCCCTGACTGGTGAACCGTTCCAGCAGCGCCGTCACTCGCGCCCGGGTGTCCTCCCCCGCGTCGGGCAGTTCGCGAGCCACCGCCTCGGCGATCGCGTCGGGGGCATGACGGCCGTCGCAGTAGGTCCAGACCAGCGCAGCCAGGAGCGTGAGGCGCTCGGTCTGAAGGCCGGCGTGATCGGTGAGGGCAAAGTGCCCTTCGACGGGCCGGAAGGTGAGGTCGGCCCGGGCGCGGGGGTAGCGCGGCCGGCGAGGGGATTTTTGCACATCACAAACGTATCCGTACAATCCGGTTGTCGCAAGAGCCTGTCCGACGCTTCCTTACCGCTCCGGCCCGACCTATTTTCCTCGCTCGCCTGACACCCGCTCCCCTCACCGAACGTTCCATGGCCGACACCACCCTGATGGACAAGCTGGTCTCCCTCTGCAAGCGCCGAGGCTTCGTCTTCCAGTCCTCCGAGATCTATGGCGGCCTGGGCTCGGTGTGGGACTACGGCCCACTGGGCGTGGAGCTCAAGAAGAACGTCAAGGACCGCTGGTGGCAGGCCATGGTCCACGCGCGCGACGACATCGAAGGGATCGACGCCGCGATCCTCATGCACCCGCGCGTGTGGGAGGCGTCCGGGCACGTCGCGGGCTTCACCGATCCGCTGGTAGACTGCCGGCATTGCAAGAACCGCTTCCGCGCCGACGACCCCCGCATCAAGGGCACGCCTGGCCAGCCGGACGCGCAGTGCCCGGTCTGCGGCAGCAAGGGCACCCTCACCGAGCCCCGGCTGTTCAACCTGATGTTCAAGACCTTCATGGGCCCGGTGGAGGAGCAGGCAGCCGTGGTCTACCTGCGGCCGGAGACGGCGCAGGGGATCTACGTCAACTATCTCAACGTGCTTCAGAGCTCGCGGCAGCGCATTCCGTTCGGCATCGCCCAGATCGGCAAGGCGTTCCGCAACGAGATCACGCCGGGGAACTTCATCTTCCGCACCCGCGAGTTCGAGCAGATGGAGATGCAGTTCTTCGTGAAGCCTGGAACCGACGCCGAGTGGTTCGAGCGGTGGCGCGAGTGGCGCATGCAGTGGCACCGCGATCTGGGCCTCACGCCCGCCCGGCTGCAGTGGCACCAGCACGGCCCCGACGAGCTGGCCCACTACGCCCGCGCGGCGTTCGACATTCAGTACCAGTTCCCGTTCGGCTGGCAGGAGATCGAAGGCATTCACAACCGTGGCGACTTCGATCTGGGGCGACACCAGGAGTACTCGGGCAAGAAGCTCGAGTACTTCGACCAGGCCGCCAACGAGCGGTACCTGCCGTTCATCGTCGAGACCTCCGCGGGCGCCGACCGCGTCGCTTTGACGCTGCTGGTGGACGCCTACCGCGAGGAGGAGGTCGAGGGCGAGACCCGCGTAGTGCTGGGCTTCCATCCGGCCGTGGCGCCGATCAAGGCCGGCGTCTTCCCGCTGGTCAAGAAGGACGGGATGCCCGAGCTGGCCACGGCGCTGTACCACGACCTCAAGCGCCGCTTCCCGACGTTCTACGACGACAGCGGCGCCATCGGTCGACGATATCGCCGGATGGACGAGGCCGGCACGCCGTTCGGCATCACCGTGGACGGCGAGACCGGGCCCCAGCGCACCGTGACCGTGCGCCACCGCGACTCCATGCAGCAGGATCGGGTGAGCGTCGATCAGGTGGTGGACTTCGTGGCGGAGCGGATCAGCGGGAGCTGACGGGCGGGGGTGAGGCGATGCGCCTGGCCGACTTCGAAACGATGATCGTCCGCATGGCAGGGGAGGTGCCGCGTGAGTTCCTCGCGGGCGTCGCCGAGATCGTGGTGTCGCCCCGCGCCGTGCCTCACCCCGACCGTCCGGGCATCTACACGCTGGGCGAGTGCATCCCACTGCCGGCGCCCGACGGCTCCGCGGTCGAGGGTATCCAGAGCCGGGTCGTGCTGTACCATGGGTCGTTCGCGGCATTGGCTCGGGTGACTCCGGGATTCGACTGGCGGGAGGAAGCCTTCGAGACCCTCACCCACGAGCTGCGCCACCACCTCGAGTGGCGGGCCCGCGCCCCCGACCTCGAGGAGCTCGACTGGGCGGTCGAGCAGAACTACGCGCGCCAGGACGGCGAGACGTTCGAGCCGCTGTTCTTCCTCTCCGGCGCGCCGATCGGAGACGACGTCTGGCGGGTGGAGGACGACGTGTTCCTGGACCGGATCGTCCGGGACGTCCCGGAGACGGTCCCGGTCCACTGGGCCGGGCGCGACTATCTGGTCGCGCCGCCGGCCGAAGCGTCGCTTCCGGCCTTCCTGGTGCTCGAGGGCCTGACCGATGCGCCCGAGGGCGAAGTCGTGCTGGTGCTCCGGCGCAAGCCCGGTGTGCTGGCGCTGTTCCGGCCGGTCACCACCTATCACGCCGCCGTGCAGGTGGTCGAGCCTGGCGGTTATCTTCCTGGTGGCCCGGGACGCGGCGCGGACTGACGGCCAATCCCTCATCTCATTCATGGACTCGGCATGACCTACGAGTGCACGACGGCGCTGGACGGCGGCGAGGTGCTGCGCCGCGCGAAGCGGTTCTTCGCTGAGCGGGTCCCGATGCAGGCGGCGTTCCCGGAAAAGGAAGGTCCGACCTATCTCACGCTGCGGGGGCAGGGCGGTGAGGAGATCGCGATCGCCGTGAGCCAGGCGCCGGACGGCACCCGGGTACGCGCATCCACGCTGCTGTTCGACCAGGCGGTAGATCGGTTCCTCTCGACGCTCCCCATCGCGGCGCAGCCGGCATGAGCGACACCCTTCCTATCCGGGTCATGGTCCAGGATGTCTGGGACGAGGTGCGACTCGACCTGCCCAGCGCCACGCCGCTCGCGGAGGTCAAGCGTCGCGCCCTCGCGGCCACCCGGGTGC
>DATEJD010000400.1:0-4831 GCA_035278325.1 Gemmatimonadales bacterium
GAGGGATCTACTCCAGTCGTTCCGGAACCGCGTAGAGTAGGTCCCTCGCTGCGCTCGGGATGAGGGAGGTGCGTTGACCCCCACGGTCTTACCTGCCCTTTCCATCCACATCCGGCACGTCCGCCTTCACCGCCGCCCGCGGCTTCCCTCGCAGCCGCCCGATGTTGATCAGGATCCCCGTGCCGAGCAGCGAGATCACCTGGCTCGAGCGCCCGTACGACATGAACGGCAGCGTGAGGCCCGTGGTGGGCATGAGGCCGAGTGACACGGCCATGTGCATGAACGCGGTGAGACCGACCGTCGCGGTAAGCCCCACCGCCAGGTACTGCCCGAACGGATCGCTGGCCGTCCGTGCGATCCGGAAGCCGAGCCAGCAGAACAGCGCGAACAGCGACACCACGACGAGCACGCCCACGAACCCCCACTCCTCGCCGATGGTGCTGAACAGAAAGTCGGAGTAGGCGTACGGCAAATAGCCGAGCTTCTGCTGCCCTTCCCCGAAGCCGGTGCCGAACACCCCGCCCGAGCCGATGCCGATCAGCGACTGGTAGATCTGGAATCCGCCCGCCGTGGTCGCCTCACCCGGATTGAGGAAAGTGAGCACCCGGGCGAGCCGATATTGGGCGTCGCGGATCTGATGAAACACCAGGATGACGCCGACGCCCCCCAGCAGGATGAAGTGCCCGATTCTGGCCCCGGAGGTGAACAGCACCAGACCGCCGAGCAGGGCCACCAGGGTGGCCATGGACAGGTTGGGCTCGAGCAGGATGAGGAGCGAGACGAGGCCCAGGATCACGATGAAGGGCAGAATACCCTTCTTGAACTCGCGCACCTGCGCGCCCTTCTTCGACGCGAGCATCGCCACCCAGATGACCACCGCCAGCCTGGCGAGCTCCGACGGCTGGAAGTTGATGGGGCCGATGTCGACCCACCGCCGGGCCCCGTTCAGCGAGGGAGCGAACCCCCTGGTGAACGGCAGCAGCGGAATGAGCAAGAACCCGATGGTCATGAGCAGCAGCGGCCAGGCCCAGGCACGCCAGCGGTAGTAGTCCTGCCGCGAGGCCCAGAGCAGCAGAATGCCGCCCAGGACCGCGCCGCTCAGCTGCCGGACCGCAAAGCCCAGTCCCACGCTCTGACCCTTCACCGTCACCAGGCTGGCGGCGCCGTAGGTGGCCGCGACGCCGAAGGCGAGCAGCACCAGCGTCACCACGCCGAGCAGGCGAGTTTCCCAGCGGAGCTCGCCCGGGTGGCGGACCGGCCGGGGTCCGCTCACATCGCCTCGACGGCGGCGCGGAAGGTGTTCCCGCGCTCCTCGTAGTTCTTGAACATGTCGTAGCTGGAACAGGCGGGAGACAGGAGCACCGCATCGCCCGGCCGAGCCAGCCGGCGCGCGGTCGCGAGCACGTCGGCGAAGTCACCGGCGGGGACGACCTTCACGCGGTCGCCCAGGTCCTGCATCACCAGGGGGCCAGCCTCGCCATACGCCACCACCGCGCGGCAGCGGCCCTGCAGCAGCTCGGCCAGGCGAGTGTACGGTTCGCCCTTGTGGCGACCACCGAGCAGCAGGACGAATGGTCGGTCCAGGGCCGCGATGGCGACCTCGGTCGAGGTGATGTTGGTGGACTTGGAGTCGTTGATCCACAGGACGCCGTCCACCTCGCGAATCGGCTCGACCCGGTGCGGGATTGCCCGGAAGGTGCGGAGGCCAGCGGCCACCCGAGCCGGGTCGCCGCCGGCCTGGGTCGCCACGAGGGCCGCGGCCAGCGCGTTGGCGACGTTGTGGTCGCCGAGCAGGGGCAGGTCGGCTCGCGGCATGAGGGGTCGCTCGCCCAGCATCAGCCGGCCGTTGTCCCGGTCGTACCAGCCGTCGGCCTTCCGTACGAGCGAGAACCGGAGATGGGTCCCCCGCACCGGCCGCACCATCTGCTGCACCGCCGCGTCGTCGCCGTTGCTGATCCAGATCGAGCCGGCGTCGGCGTTCCGGAACAGGAGCGCCTTGTCGCCGTAATAGTCCTCCAGCCGGAGATAGCGGTCGAGGTGGTTGGGGGCCAGGTTGGTGAGCACGCCGATTGCGGGCCGGAGATTGGGCGTATCGTGGAGCTGAAACGAGCTCAGCTCGAGGGCCAGCCAGTCGGGCGGGTCGTCGACCAGCGCAACGTCGCACAGCGGCCGGCCGATGTTGCCGGCGGTTTCGGTATCGAGGCCCGCCGCCGACATCGCGTGGGCGATGAGCGAGGTGGTGGTGGTCTTCCCGTTGGTGCCGGTGATCCCCACGCAGCGCGTCTTCGTGAGGGCCAGGAACCCGATGTCCACCTCGGCGTGGATGGCGAGCCTGGCGGCCCGCGCCGCGTCCAGCGCCGGCACATCCGGAGGGACGCCGGGCGCAACGACTACCGCCGCGGCGCGGCCGATGCGGGCCAGATCGTGGCCGCCGAGTTGCACCGTCGCGCCGAGGTCCCGGAGCTCGGCGGCCCAGGTATCGAAGGCCGGGCCGGCTCCGGTATCCGAGGCATACACCGGAAGGCCCTCGTGCCGGAGCAGCCGCCCTGCGGCCGCGCCGCTCTTTCCGAGGCCCACCACGGCGACCTCACGGCCGGTAGCCCGCCATGCTTCGAACAGTGCCACGCTCACGTCAGCGCACCTTGAGCGTCGAGAGCGCCACCAGCGCGCAGAGCAGCCCCAGGATGTAGAACCGGGTGACCACCGTGGTCTCCGCCCAGCCCAGCTTCTCGAAGTGGTGGTGCAGCGGCGCCATCCGGAACACCCGGTGGCTGTCGGCGTATTCCCGTCCGCGGGTGCGCTTGTACCACTTGTAGACTCCCGTCTGCAGCATCACGCTTACCGCCTCCGCCGCGAACACGCCGCCGATCAGGAGCAGGAGGAATTCGGCCTTGAGCAGGATGGCCACCGTGCCGAGCGCGCCTCCGATGGCCAGGCTTCCCGTGTCGCCCATGAAGACCTGGGCGGGATGGGCGTTGAACCAGAGGAACCCGATGGCCGCTCCCATGAGCGCGGCGCAGAACACGGCCAGCTCGCCCGCGCCGGGGAGGTAGAACAGGTTGAGGTAGGACGTGATGTCCACTCGGCCGAACAGGTAGGCGAAGGTCGCAAACGCCGCGGCCGAAATGCCCGCGAGCCCGCTGGCGAGGCCGTCCAGGCCGTCGGTCAGGTTGACGGCATTGCTCGACCCCGTGATCACCAGCGTCACGAAGACCACGTAGATGAGCGGGGCGAAGTTCACCACCAGATACTTGAAGAACGGCAGGGTAGTGGCGGTGGCCGGGATGGTGTCCCGTGGGACCAGCGGGAAATACACCAGGAAGAGGCCGAGCATCAGCCCGAAGCTCACCTGCCCCACCAGCTTCCACTTGGCCACGAGCCCCCGCGACTTCCCCTGCACGATCTTGAGATAGTCGTCCAGGAACCCGATGCAGCCCATCCACAGGATCGACAGCATCGCCACCACCACGAAGCGGTTGGTGAGCGGCGCCCA
This sequence comes from Gemmatimonadales bacterium, assembly GCA_035278325.1. GTDB lineage: Bacteria > Gemmatimonadota > Gemmatimonadetes > Gemmatimonadales > GWC2-71-9 > CAVVWJ01. The sequence continues at coordinate 3,494 of DATEJD010000400.1, forward strand.
GAGCAGCGTCGGTACCACGGTGGCGAGGATGATGATGAGTCCGCCCATGGTGGGCGTGCCGCGCTTGCTCTGGTGGCTGGCCGGCCCTTCGGCTCGGATGATCTGGCCCACCTTACGCGCCCGGAGCCGGGCGATCACGGGTGGCCCGACGAGGAACGCGAGCAGCAGCGCCGTGACCGTGGCCCCGGCGGCGCGAAAACTGATGTAGTTGAAGAGGTTGAAAATGATGTAGGTCTTGCCGAGCGGCGCGAGCCAATGATAGAACATCGAGCCTCAGCGTCGGGGGGTCGCGCGGACCGTGAGCGCCGGAAGTATACGTTCGAGGGCTACCCCGCGGGATGCCTTGAGCACCACCACCTCACCGCCCTCGAGGCGCGCCGCGATCAGCGGTCCCAGGGTAAGTGGATCCGGCGCGGTCACGAGCCGCCCGCCGAGCTGGCCGGCAAAGGGCGCGAGCGCGGGCACGAAGTCGCCCACGGCGCCGAGCACGTCCGGCGCGAGCTCGACCAGGGCGCGCGCGATCTCCGCGTGCAGCGCGGCGGACTCGGGCCCCAGCTCGCGCATCGTCCCGGCGATGAACACGAGCCGGCGGCCGTTTCGAAGCGCCCGCGCCGTGGCGATCACCGCGCGGAAGCTCTGCGGGTTGGCGTTGTAGCAGTCGTTGAGGATGGTGAGCCCGCCGGTTTCGAGCAGCTCGCCCCGCCCGCCCGGCATCGAGAAGCCCTCCAGCGCGCGCGCCGAGGCCTGGCGATCGAGGCCGAGCGCCTCGACCACCGCCCAGACGCGGGTGGCGTTGTCGGCCTGGTGGAGCCCGCGCGCCGCGAGCGTGAAGCGGACCTCTCCAAAGGTGAGCACCGGCCTGGCATCCGGGCCCAGGTCCACGGCGTCGGGAGTGAGGTCTGCCCGCTCGAGGCCCGCCGTCCGTACCGCCCTGGCTCGCGTCCGCGCGCCAGCCGCCAGCTCGGGCGGCTGGTTGCCGACGATCGCGAGCGGCACGCCGTCCGTGAGCGAGAGTTTCTCCGCGATCACCCCCGCCAGCGAGCCGAACCCCTCGAGGTGCCCCTCCACCGCGTTGGTGACCACCGTGAGCGTCGGTTCGATGATGGCGCGATACTGGGCGATCTCGCCCGGCAGGTTGGCACCCGCCTCCACCACCAGTGCCTCGATGTCGGCCGGCGCCTCCAGGATCGTCGTCGGAACGCCGACCAGATTGTTGAGGTTGGCACGAGTGGCGTACACCCGATAGCGGGTGGCCAGCACGGCGGCGAGCATCTCCTTCGTACTGGTCTTTCCGTTGGTGCCGGTGATGGCCACGACCGGGCCGGTGAGCTCGCGCCG
>DATEJD010000401.1:0-5331 GCA_035278325.1 Gemmatimonadales bacterium
TCGCGTTCGGGCCGGACCTGAGCGCCGCGACGAACCGTCTGCCCCTGGCGCTTTCTCCCGACGGCTCCGCCCTCGCGATCGTGGACAACGCCCCCAATGGACGCATCTGGCTCAAGCGCCGGGGCGCGCTCCGCCCGACTCCGATCCCAGGCACCGAGAACGGCGCCTTTCCCACGTTCTCACCCGACGGGCAGTGGCTCGCCTTCCTGGATGGTCCGCGCCTCAAGAAGGTGCGGCTCGCGGAAGGTGGCGTGGTGACCCTGGTGGACTCGGTGGACCAGGTCCAGGGCGGTGTGGCCTGGCTGGATGACGGCTCGCTGATCTACCCGGGGCCCGGGCTGCAGGGGCGCGCGCTGTTCAGGATCAGCGCCGAGGGCGGGTCGAGCACCCTCGTGCTAGAGGACAAGGCGCTGGCGGGACTCGGGGTGGGCATACCCTACGGACTCCCCGGCGCCCGCGGCGTGCTGTTCACCGTCTGCACCTCGAATTGCGTGGGCATGTCCCTCCACGTCCTCGACCTCCGAACCGGACACCAGCGCCTGCTGCTCGATGACGCATCGGGAGGCATCCTGCTTCCCGGCAATCGGCTGCTCTACGTGCGTCGGGATGGGACGGCGCTGGTCGCGCCGTTCGATCTGGACCGGCTCGCCTTCCGGGGCCCGGCCGTTCCCGTCCTCGAGGGGGTCACGATCGCCAACGGCATGGCGAGGTTGGCCGTGTCGCGCAGCGGCGCGCTGGTATACCAGCAGGGCACCGCGTCGGCCAACGAGGTCCAGCTGGTACGGCTGAGCCAGGAGGGCGCGGTGACGCCGATCGACACCGCCTGGCACGGCCCGTTCAACTCGCTCGCGGTGTCCCCCGATGGCCGGCGCGTCGCGGTGGGCGTAGGGCTCGAGGCCGGAAAGCTGGACATCTGGATCAAGGAGCTCGACCGGGGACCGTTCACCCGGCTCACGTTCGGAGGGACCAACCGGCGGCCCGCCTGGTCGCCCGATGGGCGGACGGTCGCGTTCATCCACGACACGGGCACCACCAGCGTCGTGTATCAGCGGCCGGTGGACGGCAGCACGCCGCAGCGTCTCCTCGCGAAGCTGGATCGGCAGATCCAGGAGGTCGCCTGGTCGCCCGATGGACGCTGGCTGCTGCTCCGGACCGACAACGGGGCGCCGGGCGCGGGCGACATCGTCGGCGTTCGGACCAGCGGCGACACCACGCCGGTTCCGCTGGTGGCCGATCAGTTCACCGAGCTGCACCCGACCGTCTCACCCGACGGACGATGGATCGCCTATACCTCCGACGAATCGGGCACCCAGGAGGTGTACGTGCGGGCGTTTCCCGCCACCACCGCGGGGCGGTGGCAGGTGTCCAACGGTGGCGGGTTCCAGCCGCGATGGTCGTCGGATGGGCGAGCGCTGTACTTCGGGAGCGGCGACCGCCTGATGGCCGCGGAGATCCGGACGGCGCACGGGTTCGAGGTGACCGAGCTCAAGCCGGTGTTGAGCACCGCGGGATATCCGACCGACCGGTTCCACCAGTCGTACGACGTGCTGCCGGGAGGCAAGGGGCTCGTCTTCCCCCGCCCATGGCAGACGGGGCCTGCCGCCGCGGCGGCGACGGTGGTGGAGGCGGAGAACTGGTTCGCGGACGTGCGGGCGCGAACGCGGCGGTAGCTGACTGCCAGGGCGCTCCTTACCCGACGTTATCCCCCGTTACGGCGAAAACGCGTCGTCCCGGAACGGCCGTGCGGATACCGCGACGCCGCGAAGCCAGTATTGCGGGTCGCTCATTCCTCCCAGCGGTACCATCTGCAGCGGCGAGTAGAACCCGGTGACTGTCGGCGTCCACGTCCGTGAGGTGGTCACGACTCGGACCACCCCGACGGTCATCGGCATCGGTCCGCTCCATACCGCCAGCAAGGTTTCCGTGTTCGAGTCGTCCCACTGGGCCGCGCCCATCTCCGGACAGAGCCCGGCCGAGACGAAGAACGGGGCCGTGCGGCCAACCGGCGCGTCACCCGAAAGGAGCAGGACGTCCTTCGCCGGTCGCCAGGTGCCGTCGGCCGAGAAGCGCACCGTGTGCCAGAGCCGATAGACGCCGCCGAGCTGGGCTACGAAGAACACGCCGATCGCCCGAGGGTAGGCGACGATCGCAACGCTCGTGATGGTGCCGAAGTTGCCGCCCAGCACCGCGCCGACATTGCCCCACTTGGACATGGTGTGAAACCGGCTCATGCCCTGAAACGTCGCCACCGGGGAGAAGTTGCTCGCCATGGCGTGATAGAGCACGCCGTTCTGGATGGCGACCATGTGCAACTCGCGGGTGGAAACGTCTTCGCCCTGCTGCGTCATGGCGCAGTACACCACGCCCTTGCGAATCGGGTCGCCGGGACCGGACGCCAGCGGCAGGATGTTGCTCGTCGGCTGCCCGTTGGCGTCCCGGTAGCCCCGGTCGTCGCCGTTGAGGACGTCCTGGACGAAGGTGGCCCCGGTCGTTGGGGTGGCGTCGATGAGTATAGTGGTCCGCTCCGCGCCGTCCGCCGTGTAGCCGCCGGCGCAGGCGAACATCGTCGGCGAGTTCTGGCCCACCGGCATGAACTGCGGGACCCTGCCGGCGGCCGCATCGGGATCGTCGATCTGAGTGTCGGTAGCGTTGCTGCTCTTCTGGAACCACACACCGTCGCCCAGCTGACGGAAGATGTTCCAGGAGCTTCCGTGGTAGTCTTGTCCAGTGGAGACGTTGCGATAGGCGGGCGTGGCTTGCCCCCGGTAGACCTCATGGGCGCCCGGTGACCTGAGCCATGCTTCACTGATCCCGTACGTATCCTTGAAGCCGGTCACGCTTGACCCATAGACGTTCACATCGGTGCTCCCCCTGGGACCGGCCATCGGGCGGAATGCCGTGAAGCCGTGGGGCACGCTGGGATCCAGCCGCTCCGACACGAAGACCTGGCCGTTCCACGCGGTCTCGTTCGTGGTCCAGACCGCGCACAGCAGAGTACACCTCGGCTCGATGGCCAGCGGGTGCTTGATGGGGCCGGTGGACTGGCAGCCGGCAAGGAGGGGAACCGACAATACCGCGAAACGCACTACTCCGAGAGCGTGCCTTCCCGCGCCGAGCGGTGCCATACGGACCTCCGAGACTGAGACAGTGTCGAAGCGAGCCGATGGATTGTGGGGGGAGCGGGACAGATATCGCACCGAAGGCGGCGGTCCGCAAGCATCCGGCCGTTCCTTGGGGTTCCGTTACACCCCGGGGCTTCGCGTGGCTGATCGGCGCGTGCGGCTCACGGTCGTCTCGTGGGCGCCGCCGCCGATGCCGGAGCCACCGGGGCCGGGACCGGTGCCGCAGCCACTGCCGCCGGATTCGGCGGTCACGAGCCGCTGAGGAGTCGGGATCGACCCGCGGGTCGATGAGCGCGGCTCAGGGCGACGGGACCTCCGACGCCCACGGCCCGAAGCTCCAACGCCGAGCGATCCCACCCACCGAGCACCGCCGCCGCCTCGTAGGTGCTCTGCAGGAACTCCAGGACCGCGCCATCCGGCGGGCTCGACCGCCGCACGTCCTCGTAGGGCAGCACGAACTCGCCCAGCCCATCGTTGTAGCGCGCGCCTTCCGGCCGCACCGCGGCCGTCTTGAAGCCGACAGGCTCGGGATACGCGTAGGCGTAGAACACCGGGTGCGGGAAGATCTCGCCGCCGGGCCAGAAGCCGCAGCTGCTCACCTCGTGCGAGTAGGCCTCCCGGACCACCCAGTCCGGAAGGTTCGGCACGCCGCCCGGGTGCGGCGGCGCTCGCCGGCCGGAGAAGCGGGTGACCGCCAGGTCGAAGCTGCCCCAGAAGAAGTGGACCGGGGAGGATTTGCCGGCGAACCGCGCGCGGAACTGCTTGAGCAGGCGGTCGGCCTGCACCAGGACCCGCCAGAACCGGGTGGCCTGCTCGGCGACGTAGGTCCCGTGCTCCCGGTCCGTCTCGAATGGGATGGCCTCGGGAATCTCGCAGGGTGCGGTCCGAATGCTCACGTCGAGGCCGAGCGCGCGGAGACGCTGGAACAGCTCGTGATAGAAATCGGCTACGGTGCGCGGGGCGAGCGCCAGCGTCTCGGTGGCGCCGTCGCTGGTCTGAATCCGCAGCACCTGCTGGAGGAAGTCGAAGTCGATCTCGAAGGTGCGCTCGCCGTACGGGATGGGCGACGTGGTGAGCCCGCGCGACGTGACGTAGAGGGGGACGTGCCAGGAGTGGTTGGTCCACGGGGTCTGCGCCAGCCGGATCTTGCCGACGATCTGGGTCCACAGGTGCAGGGTGGCCTGGGTGTCATGCCACTCGGCGTAGGGCAGCGGGGGCCAGACTGTGGTTTCGGTGACGGTGGTGGGACTCATGGGCTCATCGCGGCGGAATCACGGTGACCTGCGAGGTCACCACGAGGGGACGTTCGGGAATCGGTCCGGGTCGGTTTGGGATGGACCGGCCGGCCGGCTGCAGGCCCGGCTACACGGGCGGCGGGCCCGGTACCCGGATCTCCACTCTGTCATCCGGTCGAGCGGCGGTCAACTGCCCGCCTACCGTGAAATCCAGACGGACCGCCGCGTTCGGCTGTGGGGGTATATTCCGGCACTCGGGCGATTTCTCCGCGTCGTCACGTTGGAGGACGGCGAGACCGTCCACAACGCCTTCCCCGACCGGGACTTTCGGGAGCCGGAGTCATGAAGCTCCTCTACTACGCCGACACCGACTCGCTGTACATCGATCTGGCCGACCGGCCGAGCGCCGATTCCAGGGAGGTGACCCCTGGGGTCGTGCTCGATTTCGATGCCGCCGGGGGGCTGGTTGGGATCGACATCGATCGGGCCAGCCGGCACCTGGACCTCGCGAGCCTGCGCATGGGGAGCATCCCGGTGGAAATGGCCGATAGCCGAGCGGGCTGACGGCGCGCCTCGGGGCGTGGGTGCCTCGACTAGGGAACCCGTGTAGTCTTCCGGAAAGGCAGCACAGAAGGACCGCAGTGCCATCGGGCAGCCTGCTGAGACCCATCGCCACTCTCTGTGTGGCGCTTCTCGCGCTTCACGAATCGCCTCTCCGTGCGCAGTTGCCCGCCCCGAGCTCGGCCGCCCCCGATTCCCTCGCCATTCTCCGTAGCGCGCGCAAGGCTCAGCGCGACTTCGAGCTGTTCCACCGCACCTATCTTCCCGACGAGCTCGACGGTGGCGACCATCCCTGCGACGAACGGATCGGTCGATACTGCTATTGGTACCAGCCGGCGTCCGGCCCGGCGCCGCCGGAGGTGAGGGCCGTTCGGGTGGCGCGCGGGCGCCTGCTGGGCGCCCTGAGCGCGGCC
>DATEJD010000402.1:0-3038 GCA_035278325.1 Gemmatimonadales bacterium
GGGCATGCCCCCTTCGCTTCGCTCAGGGTGACTCGCTCAGCCCAGCTTTTCCTGCAGCACCGGCTGCACGCCCTTCGGATCGGCCTTCCCCTGGCTTCGCTTCATCACCTGACCCACGAAGAAACCCATGAGCTTGGTCTCCCCACTCTTGAACCGCGCGACCTCCGCCGGATGCGCTGCCAGCACCTCGTCGACCCAGCTCGCCAGCGCGCCCTGGTCGCTCACCTGCACCAGGCCGAGGCGGTCGGCGGCGGATTTGGGCTCCTCGCCGGGGTGCTGCGCCAGCTCGGCGTAGACCCGCTTCGCGGCCAGGTGGCTCACGATACCGTCGCGTACCAGCGTTGTCAGGCCGGCGAGCCGCCGGGCATCGACCGGAAAGCCGCCGGTCTCGTTGAAGCTGGTCATCACGTCGCCCATGACCCAGTTCGCCGCGGTCTTGGGCTCGACGCCCGCGGACACGACCGACTCGTAGTACTCTGCCAGCGCGATCTCGCTGGTGAGCACGCGCGCGTCGTAGGGCGACAGGCCGTAGGCCAGCTCGAGCCGCGCCCGGCGCGCCTCGGGGAGCTCAGGGAGTGCCGAGCGCTGCTCCGCGATCCACTCGGGGGCGAGCACGAGGGGCGGAAGGTCGGGATCCGGGAAGTAGCGGTAGTCGTGGCTCTCTTCCTTCGAGCGCAGCTCCCGCACCTGCCCGGTGGCCGCATTGAAGAGCAGCGTGACCTGCTGAATGCGCTCGCCCCGATCGGCGCGGGTGATCTGCCGGTCCCGCTCCGCCTCGAGCGCCCGCTCGACGTTGGCAAAGGAGTTGAGGTTCTTCACCTCCGCCTTGGTGCCAAGCGCATGGTCGCCGGGCCGACGGATCGAGATATTCGCGTCCACCCGGAGGCTTCCCTGCTCCATGCTGCAGTCGCTCACGCCGGCGTAGATCAGGATCTGCCGGAGAGTCGTCAGGTAGGCACGCGCCTCCGCCGGGGTCCGGAGATCGGGCTCGCTCACGATCTCGGCCAGCGGCGTTCCGGCCCGGTTCAGGTCCACCGCGGTCTTTGACGGGAAGCGGTCGTGGACCAGCTTGCCGGCGTCTTCCTCGACGTGGAGCCGCGTGATGCCGACTTCGATCCGGCCCCGCTCGGCCGACTCGAACGCGACCCGCCCCCCCGTGGCGAGCGGCCGGTCGAACTGAGAGATCTGATACCCCTTCGGCAGGTCGGGATAGAAGTAGTTCTTCCGCGCGAACACGCTGGTCGGGTGAACCGTGCAGCCCAGCGCGAGCGCACCCCGGGTGGCCAGACGGACGGCCTCGGCGTTGGGCAGCGGCAACGCGCCGGGCAGGCCCAGACAGGTGGGGCACACGTTGGTGTTGGGCGGATCGCCGAAGGTGGTGCGGCAGCCGCAGAACATCTTGGTACGCGTCCGGAGCTGCACGTGTACCTCGAGGCCGATGACGGTTTCCCACCCGCTCATCGGACCTCGGCCCCCGCGTTCACCACCCGCTCCAGCGCGCCGGCCGCCGCGAGCATCCGCTCGTCCTCGAAGAACGGCGCGATGAGCTGAGCCCCCACCGGGAGCCCCTCGCTCTTCCCCACCGGCAGGCTCAGCGCGGGCAGACCCGCCAGGCTGATGGCGCAGACGAAGATGTCGGCGAGATACATCGCGACCGGATCGGCGGTCTTTTCCCCGGCGCGGAACGCCGGGGTCGGCGTGGTGGGCGTGAGAAGCAGGTCGACACCGCCGGCGAAGGCGCGCCGGAAATCGTCCGCGATCCGGGCCCGCATCCGCTGCGCCTTTCCATAGTATGCCTCGTAATACCCGGCGCTCAGCACATAGGTGCCGACCAGGATCCGGCGCTGTACCTCCGGTCCGAAGCCCTGCCCCCGCGTGGCCTGATAGAGCGCCCGGATATCGCCCGCCGGCCCCACTTGTCGCGGGCCGTATCGCACGCCGTCGTAGCGCGCGAGATTGGCCGCCGCCTCCGCGGGTGCCACGATGTAGTAGGTCGGCACCGCGTACGGCGAGTTGGGGAGCGACACGTCTACCAGCTCCGCGCCAAGCTCGCGGACGGCGGCCTTGGTGCGCTCGAGCGCGGCCGCCACGCCGGGGTGGAGGTCGGGCGGGAAATACTCGCGCGGGAGCCCGATGCGCATGCCCGCGAGATCACGCCGCGGCTCGGGCAGCGCCATCGGCGGGCGGTCGAGGGTGGTGCGGTCCAGCGGATCATGGCCGCTCATCGCGGCCACCACCTTCGACGCGTCGGCCACGGTGCGGCCGAACACCGAGATGCAGTCGAGCGACGAGCCGAACGCCACCAGGCCGAACCGGCTCACCCGTCCGTAGCTCGGCTTCACCCCCACCACGCCGCAGAAGCTGGCGGGCTGGCGTACCGACCCGCCCGTCTCCGAGCCGAGCGCGGCGGGCACCACGCCCGCGGCCACCAGCGCGGCCGAGCCGCCGGAGGAGCCGCCCGGCACGCGACTCGGATCGAGCGGGTGCCGTACCCGCCCGAACGCGGAGTGCTCGGTGGACGAGCCCATCGCGAACTCGTCCATGTTGGTCTTCGCGGCGATCAGGGCTCCGGCCGCCCGAAGCCGGGTGACCGCGGTGGCGTCATAGGGTGAGACGTACCCTTCGAGGATCCGCGAGGCGCAGGTGGTGGGGGCGTCGGTGGTGACGATGTTGTCCTTGAGGGCGATCGGCATCGCGCCGAGCGGACCGCCTGGCGAGGCGTCCACGCGCCGGGCCTCGGCGTCGAGCGAGGCCTGCGACCAGTGGAGCGTCGCGTTGAGATGCTCCGCCGCGGCCAGACGTGCCCCGGTCTCGGCGGCCACGGCGGCCGCGCTCACAGGTCTTCCATCGCGCCGTGGCGCGGGACCAGAAAGAAACCTTCGGCAAATTCCGGCGCCCACTCGGCGGGTGGCCGCGCCAGCGGTACCGACCCGGGTACGTCCTCACGCAGCTCGACCTGCTGCGGGCCGGGAAGAAACAGATCGCCGGCGCCCTCGGACGGCACCCGCTCGAGCTGGGCCACGTAGTCGACGATGCGG
>DATEJD010000403.1:0-4744 GCA_035278325.1 Gemmatimonadales bacterium
GATGGCGTCCAGCCGGTCCTGCGGGACGAGCTGCGTGATCGGGATCCCCGCCACGGTGGTGTAGGAGATGAGCGGGACCATGGTGTCGCCGTGGCCGCCGAGCACCATCGCCTGGATGTCCTCCACCGAGACGTCCATCGCCTCGGCGAGGAAGGTGCGGTAGCGCGCGGTATCGAGCACGCCCGCCATGCCGAGCACCCGCTCGCGGGGGAAGCCGCTCGCCTTCATCGCCACGTAGCACATCACGTCGAGCGGATTCGAGACCACCACGATGATGGCCTTGGGCGCGACGCGGGCGATCTCCTTCGCCACCGAGCGCACGATGCCGGCGTTGGTCTTGACCAGGTCGTCCCGGCTCATGCCCGGCTTCCGGGCGATGCCCGCCGTCACCACGAACAGATCCGCCCCCGCGGCCTCCTCGTACCCGTTGCTGCCGACGAGGCGCGTGTCGAACCCTTCGATCGGGCCGGACTGCCACTGGTCGAGGCCTTTGCCCTGGGGCACGCCTTCGACCACGTCGATCATGACGACGGTGCGAGCCAGATTCTTTTCGGCGAGGCGTTGCGCGGCGGTGGCGCCGACGTTGCCTGCGCCCACGACGGCCACTGTTCCGAGCATGCGGGTCGCTTTCGTGTTGGCGTGGGGGTGTCGCGGCGTCACCCTGAGCGAAGCGAAGGGGGCATTCGTTTGGGCATGCCCCCTTCACTGCGTTCAGGGTGACTGACGAAACTGCGCCAAATTTAGCTCCCTAGAAATCCGAGGCCAACCCTGCCGGCACCGCGACGCCGAGCTGCCGCAGCGCCTCGTAGAGCACGATGCTCACGGCGTTCGCCAGGTTGAGACTGCGGACCTCGCCGGGCATGGGAATGCGAAAGCAGCGGCGGGGATGCTTCTCGAGGATGCGGGTAGGCATGCCGTCCGTCTCGTTGCCGAATACCAGGACGCCGCGGTCGCGAAACGGGGCTTGGCGGTAGTCGTTCTCGGCGTTGGCCGAGAAGTAAAGGCAGCGCTCGCGGCTGATCGCGTCGCGGAACGCGAACCAGTCGGGGTGCATCCAGAGGTCCACCTTGTCCCAGTAGTCGAGCCCCGCGCGCTTCACCTCGCGCTCACCGATCGAGAAGCCCAGCGGCCCGATGAGGTGGAGCGGCGTGTCGGTGGCCGCGCACAGGCGGGCGATGTTGCCCGTGTTCGGAGGGATCCTGGGCTGGATGAGCGCGACGTGCAGCGCCATCAGCCGCCGCGGGTGTGCATCTCGCGCCTGGGATCGGCGCGCAGGCTGTCGATCTGGTGCAGGATGCCGCGGTCGGCCACCCCCGCGCGCTCCTCGGCGCCGCGGTCGGTGCGGGCGGCCCAGGTCTCCTCGATCCGGCTCAGGATCTCGAAGTCGCTGGCGCCACCGCGCAGCAGCCCGCGGAGGTCCAGGCCGCGCTCGCCGTAGAGGCAGAGCAGGAACGTGCCGTCCGCGGTGAGCCGGGCCCGGTCACAGGTGCGGCAGAACGGCGCGGTGGTGGAGGCGATCACGCCGAAGGTCGTCCCGTCGGCCAGCCGGAACCGCTCGGCCGGAGCCCAGCTGTCCTTCCGCACCGGCGTCACCGGCCCGTAGCGCTCGGTGATGACGCGCAGGATCTCTTCTCGCGACACCACCTGCCCCATGCTCCACTGGGTGGCGCCGCCAACGTCCATGTACTCGATGAACCGGATCTCGAGGCCGCGCTGGCGGGCGAACTCGAGCAGATCGATGATCTCGTCGGCGTTGTGGTCGCGGATCACCACGGTGTTGAGCTTGACCGCGTCGAACTCCGCCGCGATGGCCGCCGCGATCCCCTCCAGGACTTCGGCATGCCGGGCGCTTCGCGCGAACGCCACCATGCGATCGGGCGAGAGCGTGTCGAGGCTCACCGTCACCCGGCGGAGCCCGGCCGATCGCAACGCCGCGGCGTGGCGCGCGAGCAGGATGCCGTTGGTGGTGAGCGCGATGTCCTCGATCGGCTCGTGCCGGTCCAGCAGGCGGACCAGCGTGGGCAGGTCATGGCGCAGCAGCGGCTCACCCCCGGTGAGCCGAATCTTCCGCACGCCCACCTGGCCGACGATGCCGACCAGCCGATCGATCTCCTCGAATGACAGGATGGAGTCCCGCGGCAGCCAGACGTACTCCGCCTCGGGCATGCAGTAGCGGCACCGCATATTGCACCGGTCGGTGACCGAGATGCGGAGGTTCCGGAGCGGCCGGCCCAGCGTGTCGCGGAGCATCAGGCGTGCTGCAGGGTGGCGGTGGGATCGACCCACGTGACCGTGCCGTCGGCGAAGTGCTCGCGCTTCCAGATCGGCACCCGACGCTTCACTTCCTCGATGACATGGCGGCACGCCGCGAACGCGTCGGCCCGGTGCGCGGAGGCGACGACCACCGCGACCGCCGTGTCCCCGATGGCGAGCGGTCCTACCCGATGCCGCAGCGCCACGGCCACACTCCAGCGCTGCTCCGCCTCGCCCACAATCCGCGCGCACTCGGCCTCGGCCATGGGCCCGTAGGCGGAGTAGTCCAGCCGCAGCACGGCCCGCCCATCGTGGTGATTGCGGACCTGGCCCAGGAACAGGCTCAGCCCGCCTCGCGCCGGGGACTGGACGCTGGCGATGAGCGGCGCGAGCTCGATGGGATCGCTGGTGAGAAAGGCCATCTCAACCACCGGCGAGGGGAGGAAGGATGGCGATCTCGTCGCCGGCGGTGACTGGGTCATCCTGACCGACATGCGCCAGGTTGCGGGCGCACAGCGGCTTGGGCGGCAGCGACTGGCCACCGGGGAGGCCCCGGACGTGGCTCACCACGTCGGCGACGGTGACCGGTGACGGGAGCGTGACGTTCATCGCCTCTTCACCGAGGCTCTCGGCGTAGCTCGCGAAGAGGAGGACGCGGACGGTCACATCGGAAGGGGCAGCGGCAGGCATGAGTGGAAGTTACAACCATACGGGGCCGCTCCGCGACACGCGCGCGGAACGGCCCCGTGCATCCTCGACGCGGCTTGGCCGGCGGGTTGTTACATGCCCTGTGCCGCTTCGGCCTCGGGCTCACCTTCATCCGCAACCAAGGCTCGCAACTCCTTGCTGGGCTTGAACACCGGCACCGGACGCGCGGCCACTTCGACCGGGTCGCCCGTGCGGGGGTTCCGCGCCATACGAGTCTTGCGCCGGCGAATCTTGAAGGTTCCGAAGCCGCGGACCTCGATGTTGTGCTGCTGCTTGAGCGCATCCTTGACCGCCTCGAGGAATGCGTCCACCACCCGGGCGCAATCCTTCTTGGAGATCATAGGACCAGCGGTCTTGGCAATCGAGGCGGTTACCTGTTCGACGAGATCGGCCTTGGTCATGCGTCCCCCAGAAGGGTTGCAGGCGGCGGAGCTGGCAGGCCTCCTAGCGCCGATCTTATGAGCTTAAGTGTTGTCTGTCAAGGGGTTGGGGGTCCGACCCGACTTCCCCCGAGCAATGGAGGCCATGAACTCGGCGAAGTGTGGGAAGGCGTCGTGCGGTCCCGGGGCGGCCTCGGGATGGTATTGAACGGCGAAGAGGGGCAGCTCGCGGTGGCGCACGCCCTCGATGGTGCCGTCGTTCAGGTTGAGGTGGGTCACTTCGAGCCCGGGCGCCCCGGGGACGCCGTCCGCGTTCCCAACTACCGCGAAGCCATGGTTTTGAGTGGTGATGAGCACCTGGTTGCTGCGGAGGTCGCGCACCGGATGGTTCCCGCCCCGGTGACCATAGGGCAGCTTGGCCGTCGAACCGCCAAACGCGAGGCCGATGAGCTGATGCCCCAGGCAGATGCCGAACGTGGGAAGTCCCTGGCCCGCAAGCTCGCGGACGTTGGCCAGGGCGTATTCCACGGCGGCCGGATCGCCCGGACCGTTCGACAGGAACAGGCCGTCGGGGTTCAGGCGATTGACCTCGGCGGCCGACGTCTCCGCGGGCACCACCGTGACGCGACAGCCGGCGTTCACCAGCATCCGGACGATGTTCCGTTTCATGCCATAGTCGTAGGCGATGACGTGGGGACCTTCGCCCTCGGACCAGGGCTCGCGCACGGTGGCGCGCGACGCGAGGTCCAGGCCCTCCATCGATGGCGAGGCGAGGAGCTGGGCCGTAAGCTCGCGACTCGGCTGCCTGCCTTCCGCCACCACGCCCCGCATGGCGCCCCGCTCGCGGAGGTGCCGGGTCAGGCGCCGGGTATCGATACCCTCGAGCACCGGAATGCCGGCCTCGGAGAGCCAGTCGTCGAGGCTCCGCGTTGCTCGCCAGTTCGACGGGTGCCGGCTCAGCTCGCGCACGACCACGCCGGTGACCTGCGGGCGGCCCGACTCCATGTCATCGGTGTTCACCCCGTAGTTCCCGATCATCGGCGCCGTCATCACGACGATCTGCCCGAGGTAGCTCGGGTCGGTGAACGTCTCCTGGTAGCCGGTGAGGTTGGTGGTGAATACCACCTCGCCGAACGCGGGGTCGATGGGACGAGCGCTGGTTCCGGGGAACCAGGCGCCGTCCTCGAGCAAAACGAAAGCGGGGCGATCCGTCACTCGGTCACCCCGCGCTCGATTGCCGTCACTGCTTCGGCTGGGTTGGAGCCGCGGGGGCTCCGGAGGAGGGGGCGGTGCCGGATGGCTTCGCGCCGGTAGCAGGGGCGCCGGAAGGCTTGGGCTCCGCCGCCGCCTTGCCGGAGGGAGCCGGAGCGGCCGGCGTGGCGCCGGGGGCCGTGGGGGCCGCC
>DATEJD010000404.1:0-3471 GCA_035278325.1 Gemmatimonadales bacterium
TCGAGGAGCTCTTCACCGACTGGCACCAGGCCCTGTGGGCGATCGACTTCTTCAAGACCCGCCGGTCCGAGAGCGTGATGCGGTCGCTGCGGGAGATCCTGTACCGTGCGGACCTCGATGGGCGGGAAGCGTCGCTGGTGCGCGCGATGGGGATCGAAGTCGTGCGCTATCTGCAGCGGGTCGGGGCGCCGCTGGCGGGCGTCCCACCGGCGGGGCACCCGCCGATGGGCGGAGACACTTTCGAGGACGAGGAGCTATGACGCGAGCACGCTCGAGCGCCTACTGGGCCGCCAACCGCTACAGCGACGAGGCGACCCCGCCGAGCCCGACCGCGCCGCTCAAGGAGCTCCCCGCGGCGCCAGCGGCCCGGTTCAAGGCCCTGCGCGCCGGCCTCACCCGGCTCGACGGCGTCGCCGAAGTGGTGCGCTACATGGGCGCGTCCTGGCGCTGGGCCTGGGAGTACGGCGTCGGCAACCGGAAGCTGTGCTGGGTGCACGTCGTGGGAGAGTCGATCTCCGCGACCTTCACGATGAGCGACGCCGAAGAGGACCGGCTCAACCGGGCCGGCCGGGTACCGGCGGACATTCGCCGCGCCATCGACGAAGGCCAGCGCACCGGACCGCTCAAGTGGTGCTGGATGCCGTTGGATGACCGGCGCTCGGTCGACACCTTCCTGCGACTGGCCGGCCGCAAGGCGGACTGGCTGGGTGAGCGACCCGCGCCGCAGCGGGCGCCTCAGCTTCGGTCCCGCCGGCGCGCCGTCGGCGGCGGCGACGATCCCGAATAATTCGGTCGGGTTATGGTCGCGTCCGGGTTGTGTAGGCGCAAGCGGCGAATATACTTCGGCGCGCCTGTGGCGGACCGCGTTTCGGATCTCGCGAACACTCGGTAGGGTCTCTTTCACCGTGCAGGATCGATCATGCGTACGTTGGCTCTCGTGGTCGGGGGCGTCGCTGCCTCTGGGATTGCGGCTGTGCTCGTATTCGGGGGCCCGCCCACCCAGGCGCAGCAGGCCAAAACTGTCGCCGACTCGATCACGGCCCCGGTCATCAGCGATACCGGAGCGCTGAAGGGACCGCGCCAGCCGATCTTCTTCCGCCACGACATCCACGCTGGCCAGTTCAAGATGCAGTGCCAGTACTGCCACTACTCGGTGGCGGTCTCGCCCGAGCCGGGCATCCCCTCGCTGCAGACCTGCATGGGGTGCCACCTGGTCGTGTCCGGCAGCGACAGCGGCGCCAAGGCCGAGATCAAGAAGCTGCGCCAGGCCTGGACCGAGAAGAAGCCGGTCGAATGGGTCCGGGTGCACCTCATCGCGCGGCACGCCCACTTCCCGCACCAGCGCCACATCAAGGCGCTCGGTCCCAACGCATGCACCACCTGCCACGGCGACGTCGATCGCATGCCGCAGGTGTTCAAAGTGAACAACGTGAACAACATGGGCTTCTGCATCACCTGCCACACCGAGCGGAAGGTCTCGCGCGACTGCTCGGTGTGCCACTACTGATGATGGCGAGGAACCGCGATGTCTGAGGTCGATCGTCCGAGCGGGATGGATCGCCGCAAATTCCTGACGGTGCTCGGCGCCACCGGCGGCGGGGCGCTGGCCCTGTCCGGCTGCTCGACCAGCAAGGTCGAGAAGCTGGTTCCGTACCTGGTGCAGTCCGAGGACCAGATCCCGGGCGTGGCCACCTGGTACGCGAGCACTTGCACCGAGTGCGAGGCCGGCTGCGGCCTGCACGTTCGCACCCGGGAGGGCCGGGCGGTCAAGCTCGAGGGCAACCCGGAGCATCCGGTCAACCAGGGGAAGCTGTGCTCCCGCGGCCAGGCCTCGCTGCAGGGGCTCTACAACCCCGGGCGCATCAAGGCCCCCATGGCGCGAAAGCCCGATGGCACCTTCGGCGAAATCAGCTGGGACGATGCCATCGGCCGGCTCGCTGCCAAGCTGGGCGCCGCGGGCGGCAAGGTGGCCGTACTGAGCGGGGCGGGGCCCGGCACGTTCGCCGACTTCCTGGCCGAGTGGACCGCCGCGCTGGGTGGCAAGGTCACCCGGTGGTCGCCGTTCGATCACGAGCCGGTGCGGGCGGCCAACCGCCGGGTGTTCGGGCTCGACCAGCTGCCGGCCCACGACTTCGGCACCGCCAAGTACATCATCTCGTTCGGCGCCGATTTCCTGGATACCTGGCTTTCGCCCACGGAAAATCAGCGCGGCTTCGCCGAGGCGCACGGCTTTTCCGACGGGGAGGTCGCCAAGTTCGTCTATGCCGGCCCGCGGCGGGATCTCACGGGCCTCAACGCCGACGAGTGGCTGCCGGTGCGGCCCGGCACCGAAACCGCGCTGGTGCTGGCCATCGCCAACGCGGTGGCCACCGCGAACGGCGCGCCGGCCGCGCTGATCGACGCGCTCGGCAAGTACACGCCGGCCACCGCCGCGGAGGAGACCGGCGTCCCGGCCGATCGGATCGTGCGGGTGGCGCGCGAGTTCGCCGCGGCCAAGCCGAGCCTGGCGGTGGCGGGCGGTATCGGGGCGCAGCACGCCGGCGCGGTGGATCTCTGCGCGGCGGTCAACCTGCTCAATTACGTGGCCGGCAACATCGGCCAGACGGTCAAATTCGGCGCCGAGCTCGCGGCGGGCGATGGGTTCGCGGGACTCAACCAGCTGGCCGCCGCGGTGGACGGAGGCCAGGTGGCCGTGCTGCTGGTGCACGACGCCAATCCGGTCTACGCGCTGCCCAGCGCGTCCGGGTTCACCGCCAGGCTCAAGAAGGTGCCCTTCAAGGTCTCCACGTCGCTCTACCTCGATGAGACCTCGGCCCAGTGCGATCTGCTGCTGCCCCAGCACCACGCGCTCGAGCGGTGGGACGATCTCGCTCCCCGCGCCGGGGTTCGGAGCCTCATGCAGCCGGTCATGGAGCCGGTATTCGACACCCGTGCCGCCGGCGACATCCTGCTGCTCGCCGCGAAGAAGGTGGGCGGGCCCCTGGCCAAGTTCACCGACGCGAGCTGGGAGGCGCGGCTCCGGGCCCGGTGGCAGGCGCTGGCGACAGAGCGAAAGGCGGCCAGCGCGGACGACTTCTGGCGCGCCGCGCTCCAGCGTGGCGGCGTGTTCGACGAGGCGCCCGCGCCCGCGGCCGTGAGCCTCGCGGCCACCGCGGGCCAGATCCAGTACACCCGGCCAGCCTTCGAGGGGACCGGCAGCTTCGTCTTCCTGGCCTACCCCCACTCGCTGCTGCACGACGGCCGCGGCGCGAACAAGCCCTGGCTGCTCGAGAACGCCGATCCGGTCACCAAGATCACCTGGCATCACTGGATCGAGGTGAGCCCCGAGACCGCGCGGGAACTCAACGTTCAGAACGGCGAGATCCTGCGGCTCGCGTCGCCGCACGGCTCGCTCGAGGGGCCCGCCTACATCCACCCCGGCCTGCGTGCCGACACGGTCGCCATGCCGCTCGGGTTCGGACACACCGAGTA
>DATEJD010000405.1:0-9226 GCA_035278325.1 Gemmatimonadales bacterium
CACTAGGCGGTAAGCGGTGAGCGGGAGTCACCCTGAACGTAGTGAAGGGGGCATGAGCCAACGCATGCCCCCTTCGCTTCGCTCAGGGTGACTCCCGCTTACCGCTCACCGCCTAGTGCCTAAACCCCGTCGACAACGGCATCACGTCCCGCGGGTTCTTCTCGTCGCCGAACAACAGGCGACCCTCGCGGTAGGTGGCGCCCCGGAGCGTGAGCGCGAGCACCTCGCCCAGCTCCGAGACCAGATGCACCTCGATCTTGTCGCGCACTTCCTGCGGCAGATCCTCGAGGTCGGGCTCGTTCTCCTTGGGGAGAATGATCCGGTTGATGCCCGCCCGGACCGCGCCCAGCACCTTTTCCTTGACCCCGCCGATCGGGAGCACCCGCCCCCGCAGCGTGATCTCACCGGTCATCGCGATGTCGTGCCGCACCGCGCGGCCCGACAGCGTGCTCACCACGGCGCTCGCCATCGTCACGCCCGCGGACGGACCATCCTTGGGGATGGCGCCGGCCGGCACGTGAATGTGGATGTCCCGGTCGAACATCTCGTCCTGGATCTGCAGCCCCGCCGCGTGTGAGCGGGCGTAGGTCCAGGCGGCGCGGGCCGACTCCTTCATGACATCGCCCAGCTGGCCGGTGAGGACCAGCTCGCCCTTGCCGCGCATGGTGCTCGCCTCGACGAACATGATGTCGCCGCCGGTCGGCGTGTAGTACATCCCGGTCGCGACGCCGATCTCGTCGTGGCGCGCGGCCTTTTCCGGGTGGACCTTGGGCCGGCCCAGCAGATCGTCCACCATCTCCTTGTCGACGGTGATCTGCACGGCCTCCCCAGCGGCGATCTTCCTGGCCACCTTCCGGGCCAGCCGGCCGATCTCCCGCTCGAGCTGCCGCACGCCGGACTCACGCGTGTAGCTGGTGATCACCTCGGCCAGCGCTTCGTCGGTGATCGTGAGGCTCTCGGGGCTCACCCCGTTCTCGGTGAACTGGCGCGGGATGAGGTACTTCCGGGCGATCTCCTGCTTCTCGCGCTCGGTGTACCCCGCGAAATCCACCACCTCCATCCGGTCCAGCAGCGGGCCGGGGATGTTTTGGATGAAGTTCGCCGTCGCGATGAACAGCACTTCGCTCAGGTCGAACGGCACGCCGAGATAGTGGTCCACGAACGTGTCGTTCTGGGCCGGATCGAGCACTTCGAGCAGCGCGCTCGCCGGGTCGCCCTGGAACGAGACGCCGAGCTTGTCGACCTCGTCGAGCAGGAACACCGGGTTCTTGGTGCCGGCCTGCTTCATTCCCTGGATGATGCGACCAGGCATGGCGCCGACATACGTGCGCCGGTGGCCGCGGATGTCGGCCTCGTCGCGCGCGCCGCCGAGCGAGATGCGGACGTACTTCCGCCCCATCGCCCGGGCGATGCTCTTGGCCACCGACGTCTTGCCGACGCCGGGCGGGCCCACGAACAGGAGGATCGGGCCGCGGGCCCGGTCATCATCGTTGCCCTTGATGGCGGTGTTGGGCGCCGGCACGGTCGCGGTGGCCTGCGGCGTGCCGGTCGACTCCCCCGCGGCGACCTCGTCGGCCCTCCGCTGCTCGGCTTTCTCCTCGTCCGCCGCCTGCTCCGCCGACTCCTGCTGCATGCGGAGCTGCCGAACCGCCAGGAACTCGAGCACCCGGTCCTTCACGTCGCCCAGCGCGTAGTGGTCCTCGTCGAGGATCCGCTGCGCCTCGGGGAGCGAGAGGTGCTCCTTACTCCGGACGTTCCACGGCAGCTCGACGATGTTCTCCAGGAACGTGCGGATGACCTGGCTCTCCATCGACTCGCGGCCGATCCGGGTGAGCCGGTTGAGCTCGCGGTCGACTTCCTTCCGGGCTTCGGGCGGGAGCTCGAGCGCCTCGAGCTTCTCGCGCAGCTCCTGCAGGTCGTCCCGCTCGTCGCCCTCACCCAGCTCGCGCTGAATGGTCTTGAGCTGCTCGCGCAGGAACATCTCGCGCTGCCGCTCGCCCAGCTCCTCCTGGACCTGGGACTTGATGTCTTCCTGGGCGTCGAGCACGCCGATCTGCCGCTGCACGTGCACCAGCACCCGCCGGAGCCGCTCCTCCACGCTGAGCGTCTCGAGCAGAGCCTGACGCTGCGCCGGGGTGATATCGATATATCCGGCGACCAGGTCGGCGAACCGCCCCGGCTCGTTCACGCCGGCGAGCACCTGCTGCACCACCTCGTCGGGCAGGCCGGACTTCTGGCCCAGCTCGGCGGCCCGGGTCCGCGCCTCGCGATGCAGGGCCACGAACGCCGGATCATCCGCGTTCAGAGGCAGCATCTCCTCGGCCTCACGGACGACGGCCTGGAGGTACCCTTCCTTCTCCGTATAGTGGATGGCGATGCCGCGCTGCTCACCGTGGAGCAGGAGCTGCATGCCGGAGAGACCCCGCTGGAGCTGCCCGATCTTGGCGATGGTGCCGATCGTGTACAGCACGTCGGGGTTCACGCTCTCGACGTTCTGCCGCTGGCTCACGGCGAAGACGAGGCGCTCAGGGGTTGCGAGCGCGGCCTCGATGGCCCGAAGGGTCGCTGGTCGTCCAGCGCCGATCGGGGCCGTGACCCCGGGAAACAGCACCACCTCGCGCAGAGGCAGCACCGGCAAAGTCATGCGTTCGGCCATGTAGAGACTACTCCTTCCAAGTCCCCGCAGTTGTCGGGGAGAGAGACAACAGATCACAAGATCGGCGGCCCAGTTGCACCGAATGTGCCACGCGTGCCCACGATCTCAACTGTGCTACCAAACAACTTACGGCCCTCGAGGGTTTCCCGCGCCCGCGAATGCGGCAGGCCCGCCAGCCGATCGGGCAAGCCGCTGCCAAATTGACGGCAACGGCGGTCGCCCATGACCGGCGAGGTGACGGTTCAGTTGCCGCTGGCCGCGCGCGGGTACAGATTGGGTGCCATGTTCGGCGGTTTCACCCCCGCGGCTCGCCTCCCCCGCGCCCTGACCGGCTTGAAGCGGCGGCCCCACCCGTGACCGACCCCGCCGATAAGCCCCTGGCGGCTCGGCTCGGTGAGGCCCTGGGGGACGCCTATACCATCGAAGGCGAGGTCGGCCGGGGGGGCATGGGCGTGGTCTATCGCGCCCGTGACGAGCGGCTCCAGCGCCGAGTGGCCATCAAGGTGCTGCCGCCCGAGCTCGCCTTCCAGAAGGACATCCGGGAGCGGTTCACCCGCGAGGCCCAGACGGCCGCCAAGCTCTCCCACCCGCACATCGTCCCGATCCATACCGTCGGCGAGGGCCAGGGTCTGGTCTACTTCGTCATGGGGTACGTGGACGGCGAATCGGTGGCGGCCCGGATCCGGCGGCGCGGCAAGCTGCCGGTCGAGGAGGCGCGGCGGATCATGAGCGAGGCCGCCGATGCCCTGAGCGCCGCCCACGCCCTGTCCATCATCCACCGCGACATCAAACCAGACAACATCCTGCTCGAGGGCTCGCGGGGCCGGGTCATGGTCACCGACTTCGGCATCGCGAAGGCGCTGTCCTCGACATCCGGGGCCACGCTCACCGGAGCAGGCGTGGCCATCGGGACACCGGCCTTCATGAGCCCCGAGCAGGCCGCGGGCGAGCGGGAGATCGACGGGCGGTCGGACGTCTACAGCCTGGGCGTGGTGAGCTACCAGATGCTGACCGGAGAGCTGCCGTTCACCGCGCCTACGGTCGCCGGCATTTTGATGAAGCAGATCACCGAGCCCGCGCCCGATCTGAGGGGCCGTCGCCCGGATGTCCCCGAGGACCTGGCGCTGGCGGTGAGCCGGTGCCTCGAGAAGGACCCCGAGAACCGCTGGCCCAGCGCGGACGCGCTCCGGCGGGCGCTGGAGAGCCGGGTCGTGAGCGGCTATCGCCCGACGGGGACGACGTTCAAGGGGCAGCGGCCGGGTGCGCCCCCATCGCCTCGTCCGCTCACGGGGAATCGTCAGGGCGTCGGGGCACCGGCGCCCGGGCGGCGGGATATCGGGGGCCGGCCCGGACTCGGTCCTCGGCCCGTGCCCGGCCCTCGCGGGGACGCGCTGCGGCGCCGCGATCCGCGGGACCGCAACGACAAGGACCTGGTGCCCGATACCGGCGAGCCCAGGATCGTGCAGAAGGTCCGCGGGCAGTTCGCCAGCTGGGCCGCCGTCTCACTCGGCTGCCTGGGCATCAACATCGCGACCGGTATCAGCGATCCCTGGTTCCTGTTTCCCATGTTCGGCATGGGGATCCCGTTGTTCAAGAACTACGCCCAGCTCTGGCAGACGGGGTACAGCTGGCGCGACGTGCTCACTCGCCCGCCCGCGCCCGACGCGGTCGAGACCACGCTGGTCAAAGGCGCACCCCGCCTGGCGCGACAGCTTCCGCCGCCCAAGCCGGAGGACTTCGGCGTCCACCTGGGTGCGATCCAGCAGGTGCAGGGCGATCGGCAGGCCATTCTCAAGCTGCTCGACCGGCTGCCGCCCTCCGAGCGGAAGATGCTGCCCGAGGTCCAGCCGACCGTGGCCGCGCTGTACGAGCGTGCCACGGACCTTGCGCGGACGCTCCACGCGCTCGACACCAGCATGAACACGGGCGAGCTGGCGCAGATCGACGAGCGGCTCGCCGCGCTGGCCAAGGAGCCGGACGACCCCGAGCGGGCCCGGCGGCTCTCGCTCCTTCAGCGGCAACGCCAGGCCATCGTCGACATCCAGAGCAGGCGCAATCAGGTGGCGAGTCACCTCGAGTCCTGCGTGCTCGCGATGCAGAATGTCCGGTTCGACCTCCTGCGGCTCCGGTCCGCGGGCGTGGCCGCCGTGCTGGGCGACCTCACCCAGGCCACCCAGCAGGCCAAGGCGCTGTCCCGCGACGTCGACAACGCCATTGCGGCCGCCGGCGAGATTCGGGAAGCCATGCGGCCCTGAGCTCGCGGTTCCTCGGCGAGGCTCCTTCCGGCGCGCCCCCGACGAGTGTATTGTATCGATCGCCAGCGCAGTAACGGAACGTCAATCCAGTGGGAGTGAACGCTTTGCGCCTGCTCCACCGTGCCTCTCCTTCGGGGGAGGCATCGCTGTTGTGGGCCGATCTTCTTCTCCAGGGAGGATGAGCATGCGTGGTCTCGGCAGGATCCAGCGCTGGTCGGGGATGACCCGGACCGGGTGGGCGTTCGCGGCGATGCTCGCGACCGCGGCATGCGCGAAGGGCGGGGAGAGCGCGAAGAGCGCCGGTGGCGACAGCAGCGCGGCTGCGGCCGGCGGCGGCGGTGGGGCCGGCGGGGCAGTGCCGGTCATCGCGATCATCCGGGCGGCCGACTGGATCGGAAGCGAGTGGAGCGAGGACGCCCTCAAGGTGGGCCTGGAGGAGTCCGATCTCGAGCAGGGACGCGACTACGAGTTCAAGATCTCGAGCGCGCAGGGCGACCTGGCCACGCTGCCCAGTCTGATCGACGCGGCGGTGGACGCCAAGGCCAAGGTGATCGTGACCCTGCAGGATGAGACGCTGCAGGCCGCGGTGCAACGGGTCAAGACGGTGCCGATCGTGTTCAACATCCTGTCCGACCCGTTCGCGGCCGGCGCCGGCACCAGCGACTCCAACCATCTGGCCAACATCACCGGCGTCTACTCGCCGGGATTCGGCGATCCGGAGCAGACCAAGCGGATCGAGCTCATCAAGCGCGTAGTGCCCAAGGTGAAGAAGGTCGGCATCCTGTTCTCGCCGGCGGAGCCGCTTTCGGTGGGGCTCAAGGACAAGATGACGGAGGCCGCCAAGAAGGCCGGCCTCAGCGTGGAGACGGTGCCGATCAACAACGTGAGCGAGGGCACCGAGGCCGCGACCGCGCTGGTGAGCAAGAAGGTGGACGCCGTCGAGATCTACGGCAACGCGGCACACGGCGCGTTCGAGAGCATCATTCAGGTGGCCCGCGACCACAAGGTGCCGGTCTTCTCGCCGTCGCCGTTCGAGATCCTCAAGGGCGCCACGGCGGCCTTCTACCCCGACTTCCAGCTGGGCGGCGTCGAAGCGGGCAAGATGATCGGGCGGATTCTCAAGGGTGAGAGCCCGGGCAAGATCCCGTTCTATCGCCTCACCACCACCAAGGAGCAGGTCAGCGGGAGCGCCGCGACCGGCAAATGAAGATGGTCACCGCGCACGTGGGCAGCAGTGCCCTCGTGCGCCTGACCGGTCGGTTGGATGGCGAGTGGTCCCGTCATCTGTCCGACACGCTCGATGAGCTCCTCCGGGACGGCCTGCGCTCGGTGGTGCTCGAGATGTCGCAGGTGGACTACGTGAGCTCGCCCGGCCTCAACATCCTGGGCCAGCGCTACCGCGATTTCAGCGCGCTCCGCGGCGAGCTCCGGATCTCGGCCCCTTCGCCGGCGGTGCTGCAGGCTCTCACCGCCGCCGGCCTCCTCGAACACCTGCTGCTGCTCCCCGGTGATACGCGCGTGGCCGGGGGACCGGGCCGGCCCTCGGCGGCGTTGATCGGACCGTCGGGAGAGTTCACCGGTGAGGCGTGGCAGGTGCCCACCATGGCGGGCCCGGCCGGTCATTACGAGACCTCGCGGCGGCACGAGGCGGGCGCGCTCACCTGTCGTACCGTGGGCCGGCCGGACGGCTTTGCCCGGGGGTTCGACGCGGCCGCCTGCCGCACGGTGTACTTCCCCTCCCCCGTGTTCGGTCTCGGGCTCGGCGCCATCGGAGCGAGCTTCGAGGACGCGCGGGCCCGCTTCGGCGAGTTGCTGGCGGTCGGCGGAACCGTGGCCTACCTGCCCACCACCGGCGCGTTCGCCCCTGACTGGGTCGCGACACACGGCGAGGCTGCGCCCTCCGCCATCGTCGGCGCCGGCCTCGTGTGCGACGGCTCGTTTTCCAATCTGATCCGCTTTCGCCCGCAGCAGGGTGCGACCAGCGTCCCCCTCACCGAGCTGGCGGAAGTGGCCCTCGCCACGTCCGAGGCCGACGCCGCCGGACTCGTCGTCGCCGCCGAGGCGTCGGAGCTGGTCACCGCGACCGTGCGCCGCTCTCCGGCCTCCCTCGACGCGCCGCTCGGCTTCGACGCGGACGAGATGCGGGACTGGCTGGGCTTTTCGCCCGAGCGCGCGACCGGACGACGGACCGCCCTCATCGCGGGGGTGGTGGCCCGTGCCCCCGCGGAGCCGCTCGCCGGGTTTCTCCGGCCGCTCGGCCCGCAGGGCAGCCTGGCCGGCCATTTCCACGTGATGATCTTCGGGTACCGGCCGGTGCCGCAGCGCACGGTGTCGCTCCGCGCCCTCGTGGAGAAGCTGCTGGAGACCCAGCCGCTCCGGACCGTCGGCCACGTGGTGTTCGACGACCGGGGCGCCGACCGCGCCGGCGAGAACACGCTGGTGCGCGGGCTCTGCTGGACCGGACCACTCGCAAGCGTGACGGCCGCGGCGTGAACCTGCTCATCGGCGCGGTCACGATGGGGCTGATCCTCTCGCTCCTCGCTCTCGGCGTCTTTCTCACTTATCGGATCTTCGGCCTGCTCGACGTCACAACCGACGGCGCGTTCGGCGCCGGCGCCGCCACAGCGGCCGCGTTGCTGGCGCACGGCTGGCCACCCGCGGCGGCTACGGCGGTTGGCGCGTGGGCGGGTGCCATGGCCGGGCTCGTGACCGGGCTGGTGCACACCCGGTTCGGAGTGAACGCCCTGCTGGCGGGGATCCTCACGACCACCGCGCTCTACAGCGGCAACCTCTACATCATGGGCGGCGGCGACCGTTCGGTGGCCGGCGTGCCCACCCTCTTCACGCGGGCCGAGCAGGCGCTGGCCTGGCTGGCTCCCGGCACCGAAACCCTGACGCTGTTCGGAACGCCGGTCGTCCCGCGGTCGCTGGCGGCGTTGGCTCTTATGCTGCTGATCGTGCCGGTCGTCGCGTGGGTGCTCGCGATGTTCTTCCAGACCGGACTGGGCCTGGCGCTCCGCGCCACCGGCGACAACCCGCAGATGGCCCGTGCGCTCGGTGTATCGGTATCGGGGGCCATCGTAGTCGGCCTGATCACGGCCAACGGGCTGATCGGGCTCTCGGGTGCGCTGTTCGCCGAGTATCAGGGGTTCGCGAACATCCAGATGGGGCTGGGGATGATCGTCACGGGTCTCGCGAGCGTCATCGTGGGCGAGACGCTGTTCGGGCGCCGAGGGATCGCGTCGCGGATCGGAGCGGTGATCATCGGGACCGTGCTGTTCCGGCTGCTCATCGCGGGGGCCGTGCGGGCGGGCGTGGACCCCAACGCCCTCAAGCTGCTCACCGCGGTGTTCGTGTTCCTGGCGCTGGTGGTGCCGGATGCGCTGCGGCGCCGGTTCCGGCGCGCCGCCCCGGTCGAGGCCGCCCGTGGCTGAGGCGATGCTCGAGATCACGGGGCTGCGCCACACCTTTCACCCGGGCACGCCCGCGGAGATGCGCGCGCTCCAGGGCATCGATCTGTCCCTCGAGCGGGGAGCGTTCCTGATCGTCCTGGGGACCAACGGCTCGGGCAAGTCCACCCTGCTCAACGCGGTGGCCGGCTCGTTCCTGGCCAACCACGGCTCGATCCGGCTGGCCGGGCAGGACATCACCCGCTGGCCCGAGCACCGCCGCGCCGCCCTGATCGGGCGGGTATTCCAGAATCCCTTCAGCGGCACCGCGCCGACCATGACGGTGGCGGAGAATCTCGCCCTGGCGGCTCACCGCACCCGGCAGGGCGGACTCGGCCGAGCGCTGGGCCGGCTCCGGCGCCGGGAAATCGCCGCGCAGGTCGAACGCCTGGGCGCCGGTCTCGAGCACCGCCTGGACGCGCCGATCGGGCTCCTGTCAGGAGGGCAGCGCCAGGCCCTTACCCTCCTCATGGCGACCTACGAGCGGCCGCAGCTCCTCCTGCTGGACGAGCACACCGCCGCGCTCGACCCCAAGAGCGCCGAGCAGGTGCTGCGCCTGACCCAGGAGATCGTGAGCCGGCTTCGCCTCACGACGCTCATGGTCACCCACTCGCTGGGGCAGGCGGTGCGCCTGGGCGACCGGGCGCTGATGATGCACCGCGGCCGGGTGGTGCACGACTGGAGCGGCATCAGGAAGCGCCGGCTCCGGGTGGACGACCTGCTGACCACGTTCGACGAGGTGCGGAGCGCCGAGCTGCTGGATGCGAGCGCGGCGGCGATGCTGGAGCGGCAGTATGTGTGACGGAAGGACGGAAGGACGGAAAGACGGAAGGACCTGCCGGGCACGTTGCAGGTCCTTCCGTCTT
>DATEJD010000406.1:0-10816 GCA_035278325.1 Gemmatimonadales bacterium
GCGATGGCGCTCCCGACACCCGGGACGTCGTTGATGGCTGCCTCGTCGGCCTTCATGAGCGCGTCCATGGTGCCGAACCGGCGGGCCAGGAGCTGGGCGACGGTCTTGCCGACGTGTCGGACCCCGAGCCCGAAGAGCAGGATCGAGAGCGGCCGCGACTTCGAGGCCTCGATGGCGGCCACGAGCTGGCTGGCGGACTGCTCCGCGAACCGCTCCAGCTCGATCAGGCGGTCCGCGGTGAGGTCGTACAGGTCCGCCACGTCCTTGATCAGCCCGGTCTCCAGGAGCTGCCGCACCCGCTCGTAGCCGAGACCCCGGATGTCCATCGCATCGCGGGAGGCGAAGTGGACGATCCCCTCGAGCACCCGCCCGGGGCAGGAGACGTTGGGGCAGTACCGCATCGCCTCGTCCGCGGGACGCTCGGCGCGGGTGCCGCAGGCGGGACAGCGGTCGGGCATGTGAAAGGGCTCGCCGCGGTCGCCCGGCTTCACGCCCTCGAGCACCGGACGGAGGATCTGGGGAATCACCTCCCCGGCGCGGATCACCTCCACCTGGTCACCCACGCGGATGTCCTTCTGAGCGATGAGATCCTCGTTGTGCAGCGTGGCCGCGGTCACGGTCACGCCCTTGATCTCCACCGGCGCCAGCACGGCCCAGGGGTTGAGCGCCCCGGTGCGCCCGACGTTGATCCGGATGTCCTCGAGCCGGGTGACCGCCACCTCCGGCGCGAACTTCCGGGCGATGGCCCACCGGGGCTCGCGGCCGCCCACCGTGCCGAGCTCGGGGTGGAGGTCGAGCCGGTCGACCTTGATCACCACGCCGTCGGCCTGGAAGGTCAGCTGGGGGATGAGCTGCTCGTAGCCGTCGATCGCGTCCTGTACCTCGGCCAGCGAGCCGAATCGCCGGCGGTGCTCCTCCACCTGGAATCCCCACGACCGGAGCGCCTCCAGCAGCTCCGCATGCGTGCGCGCGCCCAGCCGCCCCTCGACCGGCTCGACGGCGAAGGCGAACATCCGAAGCCGGCGACGCCTGGTGATCGTGGGGTCGAGCTGGCGGAGCCCGCCGGCGGCGGCGTTCCGCGGATTGGCGAACAGCGGCTCGCCCTCGCGCTCCCGCTCCTGGTTCACCCGCTTGAAGCTCTCGTAGGGCATGTACACCTCGCCGCGCACTTCCATGCGGCGGGGCCAGCCCTTGCCCTTGAGCGCCAGGGGCACGTCGGAGATGGTGCGGAGGTTGGCGGTGATGTCCTCGCCGATCACGCCGTTGCCGCGGGTGGCGCCGATCGTGAGCCGGCCGTCCTCATAGGTGAGGCTCACCGCGGCGCCGTCGATCTTGATCTCGGCGGTGTAGCCCGCCACCCTCACCTCGGGGACGATGCGCGCGTTCCGTTCTTCCCAGGCCGCGAGCTCCTCGGGCGTGAACGCGTTGCCCAGCGAGATCATGGGGCGGAGATGGGTGTGCTTGGCGAGCGCGCTCGCTACCGTGGCGCCCACGCGCTGCGTGGGGCTGTCGGGTGAGCGCAGCTCGGGATGGCGGGACTCGAGCTCCTGGAGCTCGCGGAAATAGCGGTCGTACTCGGCGTCCGGGATTTCCGGCGCGTCGAGCACGTAGTAGGCGTGGTTGGCCCGATCGATCTGCTCGCGCAGCCATGCGGCCCGCTCGGCTGCGCCCGGGGTCACCGCGCGGTAGACTCCTGGCTCAGGACGGCCTGCGCCACACCCACGAGCCGGTCGATCTCGGGCGACACTCCGTCGGCCAGCCCGGGCTCGTCGGCGGAGGGCGACGGGTACGTCGCGAGCAGCCGGCGCATGAAGCCGATCAGCGCCGCCTGCTCCTGCTCGCGCCGGCGGGTGTCGTCGTCCTCGCCCTTGCGCTTGCGGAGCCGCTCGAACCGGTGGGCGTTGCGCAGGGCCTTGGCCGTGAGGTTGGCCACCACCTGGCAGAACTGGAGGTCGGCCGCGGAGAAGCTGGGGCCGTCGCGGAAGGTGCGCAGGAAGATCGCGCCGATGGCGTTCCCCCGCCACGAGATCGGGATGACCGTGATGGTCTTGACCTTGCGCGCCGCGAGCGCCCACCGCGCCGAGCCCAGCGTCGGGTCGGTGGCGGCATCGGCGATGAAGACGGTCTCGCCGGTCTGGAGCGCCCGGCGGAGCTCGGGATAGCGGTCGAGGTCCACCACGTAGTTCCGGATGCCCGGGTCCTCGTAGCTCGCCACCAGCCGGACGCTGCTGCCGCCGCGCTCGGCGAGGAAGATCGAGCAGCGGTCGAGCCCGAACGTC
This sequence comes from Gemmatimonadales bacterium, assembly GCA_035278325.1. Taxonomy (GTDB): domain Bacteria; phylum Gemmatimonadota; class Gemmatimonadetes; order Gemmatimonadales; family GWC2-71-9; genus CAVVWJ01. The sequence continues at coordinate 2,280 of DATEJD010000406.1, forward strand.
TCGCCCAGGCGCAGGGTTACCGACTGCACGACCTCGGCGAAATGAAGCGAGCCGCCGATATCCTGCAGAATCTCGATGACCGCCAGCAGATGCTTCCGCTCCTGCTCCAGCGCGGTCAGCCGGGACTGAAGCCGTTCAACCTCGTCTATAGCCATGGCCGTCGATGACATGGGGCATCCTGGATAAAGGGGCCAGCCCAGGCCCCCGGGGGGCCGGTTCGACCAGTATAAGTGGCCGGCCCCCACCCGAAAATCCATGAAGGAATGTGCAGCGGATCTGTCAAAAGTCTATGGTGTCACGATGGTTGACGGCACTCCGGATGGGGGTAGGTTGCAGGGGCGGTGAGCGGTGAGCGGATGGCGGCTCGAGATCACGCTCTGCGGTCGATGGTCAGTGCTTGTCCGCGATCTTCGCGGCAAGTGCCTTGGCCTCCCGGCGGTACACGCTGTCCATGATCTCCCGGTCCGGGAGCGCCTCGATCTCCTGCAGCTGAGTGCGGGCGTCCTGGTAGCGTTTCCGGTCGACGTAGATCTCGGCCAGGTCGAGATGATGGTAGAGGCGGCCCGGATCCAGCGCTACGGCCTGCTCCATATTGGATATCGCGCCTTCCCACGACGCCTCGCCGAAGATCCCCGCGCCGAGCAGCGTCTTCGCGAAGAAGCGGCTCAGTCCCGACAGCCGCATGATCTCGGCATTCCAGCGTCCCATGATGTGGTAGGCGCCGTCGTGGCGCGGGTTGAGGGCGATGGTGCGCAAGGCCTCGTCACGGATGATCCGCGCGCGACGGATGCGCTCCTTCTTCCCCAGGGCGAGCGAGGCACGACCGACGGCGGCCGCCAGCGCGAAATGGCCGTCGGCACCCATCGAGTCGGCCGCCACGGCGCGCCGGGCGAGCCGCTCGGCCTGGGCATACAGGGAGTCGCGCTTCGGGCTCCGGATGCTGTCGGGGATCTGCTCGCCCTGGTCGAGCAGCGCGATGGAGGCGCGCCAGTTGGCTTCGTAGTCGGCCGAGTCGAGGGCCAGGGCCGCCTGGTAGTGGGCCAGGGCGGTCGACAGGTCATGGACCTGCATCGCGGCGGTGCCCATCGCGACGTGGTCGCGTATGCCCTGCGCGTCGAGCCGCCCGGCAAACGCAAGCAGGATTCCCACCAGGCTGGCAGACAAGTGGCGCAGGGGCTGGTTTCCCGTCAAGGGTGATTCAGAATGGTGATTCCGACGCTCATCGAGCACAAGCGGGACGGTGGGGCACTCACGGCACAGCAGTGGTCGGGGCTGATCCGCGCCTACGTCGCGGGGCGGGTGCCCGACTACCAGATGTCGGCCCTGCTCATGGCGATCTACTTCCGCGGGCTCGAGCCGGAGGAGCTGGCCGCGCTCACGGACACCATGATCGACTCGGGCGACCGGCTCCGGTTCGACGGCTTCCCCAGGCCCGTGGCCGACAAGCACTCGACCGGCGGCGTAGGCGACAAGGTCTCGCTGCTGCTCGCGCCGATGGTGGCGGCCTGCGGCGTCGCGGTGCCGATGATGTCGGGGCGCGGGCTGGGCCACACCGGCGGCACGCTCGACAAGCTGGAGTCCATTCCCGGCTTTCGCACCAACCTCTCGCTCCGGGAAGCTCGGGACCAGATCGAGCGCCTGGGCTGCGCGATGCTGGGTCAGACGCCCGAGATCGCGCCGGCCGACAAGCGGCTCTACGCACTGCGGGACGTGACGGCCACCGTCGAGTCCATTCCTCTCATCTCCGCCAGCATCATGTCGAAGAAGCTGGCCGAAGGCCTGAATGGCCTGGTGCTCGACGTGAAGACCGGGAGCGGCGCGTTCCTGCCCGACCTGTCCAAGTCCATCGAGCTGGCCCGCACCATGATCGGTCTCGGCGAAGCGCGCGGATGTCCCACGGTGGCGCTCCTCACGGCCATGGATCGGCCGCTGGGCCGGGCATGCGGCAACGCGCTCGAGATGGAGGAGGCCATCGAAGGACTCCGTGGCAGCGGACCGCCCGACCTGATGGAGGTGACCTACGCGCTGGGGGCGGAGATGCTGGCGCTGGTCGGCGCGGCGCCTGGACTGCGCCAGGCTCGCGCGCTGCTCGAGCATTCGGTCACCTCGGGGCGCGCGCTCGAGACCTTTGCGCGCGTGATCGAGGCGCAGGGCGGTAACCCCGCCGTGATCGATGACCCGGGTGTGCTGCCACAGGCGGCGGCCGTCGAGGTCTACCGGGCGGAGGCCGGCGGCGTGGTCGCGGCCGTGGAGCCGAGGCGCATCGGCCGCGCCATCGTCGAGCTGGGCGGCGGCCGCACCGCGGTGGAGGACGCCGTCGACCCCACGGTCGGCTTCGTGATCACGGTGAAGCCCGGTGACCCGGTGCGTGCAGGCGAGCCGATCGCGTCCATCTTCGCGCGGGACGAGTCCGGCATCGCCCTGGGTGCCGACGCGCTGCGCGAGGCCATCTCGATCGGCGAGGACGGGACGCTCACACCTCTGATCTCGCACCGCATCACCAGCCGGGGGGTCGAAGTGCTGGCGGAGGATTGCTGATGCCGTTCGTGAGCGGGCCGGTGGGCATTCTGCTCGTCGCCGGCGCGGTGCTCGCGGCCGTCATCGTGTGGCTGGTGCGCCCCAAGCGGCACCCCGGCCCGCGGCTGGTGGGTGACGACGGCATCGATCGCGACGAGCTGGAGGCGGCGGAGCGTGAGGTGCGGGAGCTCGAGAGCGGGCAACGGCCGGAGGACGGATTTGAGGGCGACGACTGGGGACCGGGGGCGGCGAGACCGAGACCGCCCGTAAGGCTGTGACCGTCTTAGGCGATCTTTATGGCCACCTCACTAACCGACGAATTCATGCGCAGCCTCCAGCATCTCGAGCTCACTGGCGACGCAGGCCCGCTGGTGGCGCTGTTCCACGACGACGGTGAGGCCGTGAATCTCGGCCGGACCGAGCCGGCGCGGGGCCAAGAGGAGATCGAGGGGTTCTGGCGGGACTATCGGGCCGTATTCAAGAGCATCCGCTCGAAGTTCGTCCATGTGATCGAAGGGCAGGGCGGGGCAGTGCTCGAGTGGGTGTCGCGCGGGGCACTGGCCAACGGCGAGCCGGTCGAGTACAAGGGTGTGACGGTGCTCGAGGTCGAGGCGGGCCGGATTCATCGCTGTCGCACCTACTACGACTCGGCGGTGTTCCTGTCGGGCGGGGCGACCACGGACGGGTAAGGAGCGCCCTATCCTTCGACGGGTCTCGGGGTAGGCCCCGACGCCGGGTCCGGCGCCGCTGTCGGAGTCTCCTCCACCACTTTTTCCACCGGAAACTCGCCCGTCACATCGGCCGAGGACACGATTCGCACCGCGAGCGCCTCCGGGGATTCCGGCGGGAGCGATTCCGCCAGGCCCCACGCGAACGGCAGCACCGCGAGCACGAGCAATCCCGCCAACCAGAACGGCACTCCCACGCCAAAATGGTCCATGAACACCCCAGCGGCGACCGGGAACGCCACCCGCGACATGCCGCCGAAGGTGTGCTGGACGCCCATGTAGAGCCCGCGATCGCCGCCGGGCACGACCCTCGAGAGCAGTCCGGTGACACACGGGAACAGGAACGCGGTGCCGAGGGGCATGAGGGTGAAGCCGAGGAAGAGGAGGCCGTTGTGGGTGGCCATCCCCGTGCCCAGGAGGCCCGCCGCGAGCAGGACGAGGCCGAGACGCGACAGCCGGGCTTCGCCGAGCAGGTCCACCGCGCGACCGAGCAGCAGCGAGCGGATCACGACGCCCATCCCGCCCAGATACATGATGAAGTACCCGACCGTCTGCTCGGTGACACCCATCCGGTGCTCGAGCAGGAGCGGCACCACCTGGATGGTGCCATAGAAGGCGCCGATGCCGACCGTGTAGATCCAGATGAGGCGGGAGGCCGGCTCGCGCCAGTGGGAGACGACGCGCAGGATGGCTCGGCGCGGGCTGGTGCGGTGCGCCGCGGGCGCGCCGGCCATCGGCAGGTCGCGCGATTCGCTGAGGAACCGCGCGGCGAACCCCGCCACCAGCAGCGCCAGGACCGCGGCCGCGATGCCGGGCGCGCTCTTCCCGCCCACGCTGATCATCGCCGACCCGAACGCCGGCCCGGCCACGGCCCCGAGGCTGGTCACCGCGGAGAGCCAGCCGAGGCTCTTGGTCCGCTGCTCGGGCGTGGAGGCATCGGCCACATAGGCCTGCACCACGCCGATGGTGCCGCCCCCCAGGCCCTGGACCAGTCGTGACAGCAGGAGGACCGGCACGGACCCGGCGAGGCCGAAGATGACGTAGGCGCAGGCGGTGAGCAGCAGGCCCGCGAGAATGGCGGGGCGCCGGCCGTAGCGGTCGGAGAAGCGTCCCCAGAGCGGGGCGACGGCGAGCTGAGCGACGGAGAAGGCGGAGACCAGGATTCCCACCACCGTCGCGCTCGCGCCGAAGTCGGTGGCGTAGAACGGCAGGAGGGGGACGATCATGGCGAGCCCGACCATGTCGACGAACGCCGTCACGAACAGCACCAGCAGTCGCGGCATGGACGAGGCGCCAATCCCGGGGGTGCACGAACGCAGGCAAGCTGCGCGGAGTATCGGAGCTTACCCGGACAGGGGTCGGCGTCAAGCCAGGAGGGCTCGGGCCAAGCGGCGAGGGCTCCGACACCCGCGAGCTGCGCTTCGGACGGAGCGGGCGAGCTTCGAGCCGGACCTGGAACGTCGCGTCCGCGCCGGGCCAAGGGTCGGGAGCCACCGGGACGCTCCCGGTCGCGGCAGGCGAACGCTCGGTCACGGTCGGAGATGTCGCGGTGGTGACGGCGGAGGAACAGATCCGGACGGCTGAGCTCCTGGAAACAGCAGCACGGTGCCCGACCCGACCGGCAGAGCGCCCCGCCGGACCTCCCGGACGATCAGGCCGACGGCCCAGGCGCCGATCTCCAGGCGCGGGGTTGTGAACGACGGGGCCGACGCCGCGGCTACGGCTCGGTCCGTCGCGGGAAGGCGGGCCGAAGTCGTACTCGACTCGCGAGAGATCGTGGAGGGCCGGCCTCGAGTCGCAGTCACTGTTCCAGGTCTCGCGTCGAGCTGGGAGCAAGGCCTGGCCAGCGCGAACAAGCGTCCCCCTCGAGGAACGGTGGCTGTGGTGACTGTCCTCTGCAGGAGACGGTCATCACGATAAGCCGTCCGACGTGGACCGCCGCTCGGGATGCGCGTCATGGTCGCGCCTGCACGCGGATCGCGTCAGCGTTGCGCGCGCGAGGTGGTCGATCGGCGGCCGTGCGACGGCCGAGTCAACCGCACGTCATTCCGAAGGATGCGCTGCATCGGCAGGAAGCAGTCGAGCACTGGAGTCGAGGGTCTCATTCGGGCGCGATCACGCCAAGGATGCGACAGCACACGCGTCACAGGCGAATGCGCATGCAAGGAGTGGCGCGGTTCTTTCATTACACGACCGCGCCGCCCGCTGCCGGACGCGGCGCGACATCACTCTCAGTCACCTGGAGGTTCAATCACTCGCCGACGTGCGAGCCCGGCGGCCCGTGCGGCACTGTAAGGGGACTCTTATGGACGCGGACGTTCGTCGCAGCATGGACACGGGAACCCGGACCGAGACCTTCTGGGGCTCCCACCCCATCACCAACCCGGACCTGGGGCCGCTCCTGACCCAGCTCACCGAGCTCCTCAACCGGGGCCGCGAGCTGGCGGCGGAGCAGCGAGCCAACTTCGTGGAGCGGGCCGCGGCGAGCGCCCGGAAGCGTGAGCTGGAGCGCACGATTCGGGCGGTGCACGTCGCCCACCTGTCGCAGGCCGGCGCGCTCGCCGCCCGCGACGATCACTCGATCGGCACCAGCTTCCGACTGGCGCCCACCAGCGGCAGCTTCGCCGCCTTCCGCAACGCGGTCGGCACCATGGCGGAGGCCGCCGAGCGGCACCGGGACGCGCTGATCAAGCACCGGATGTCGCCCACGGTGCTGGCCGACCTCGGCGAGGCGCTCAAGGAGTTCGACCTCGCGGTGGAGCGGGGCAACAAGGCGCGCGCGGGCCATGTGGAGGCGAGCGCCCAGCTCCGGCTGGTCGGCGCGGACATCCTGAGAGTGGTGAAGCTGATGGACGCGATCGCTCGGCTCGAGTTCAAGGCCGATCCGGCGCTGCTCGCGGGGTGGAAGAGCGTAAGCCGGCGGCAGGCGGTGGCTCGAGACACTGCCGATGAGCCGGCGCCGACCGGGGACGTGCGGCCCGCAGCGTGAGGAAGGCGAGTCGTGATGGGTGGGCGCCGCGGCAGTCACGGTCGCCGGCGGCGCCCCTCTGAAGGGCGTCATCTGAAGGGCGTCAGAGGAAGAGGGCAGGCAGGTGGCTCTCGCCCTCACGACGAGCCGACCCGCTCTTGTGCGGGAGCGCCGAGGCTGTCGGCTCCGTGGCGGCAGGGGAACAAGGAGGATGCAAAGAGGTTGATAGACCGGATGAGCGCTGGCGTACAAGAAGATTCCAGATAATGACTTAGGGCGCTGGCCTGAAGCGACATCTCGCGGCCGTTGGGGCTGATGAGGCGACGCTGTTCGAACGACCCCGTGGCGCCGCGCGGCCCCTAGGCTAGACTTGGGAACCCCCGCGGCAGGCGAGAGCCACGATGCTACGAGAGGAGATCCCCGCGCGCCACTCTCACTCGCTCCGCACTGCCGCTTCCAGCGCGATGAGCGGCCTCCGCATGGATCGCGGTACCGCCATCCTGATCGGTGCGTCGGCCGCGCTGGCCCTCGCGGCGCTCCTGCCCGTCGCGTCGTTGATGGGTACGCCGGTGGGGAGCAGTCAGCCCCGGCTCGAGATCTCGACGATCGCGGGCGGGCGGCTTGGGCTCCCGTGGCCAGATCCGAGAACTCCCGCCGGAACTCAACGTCAGGCGACGACCGTGCTGTTCGGGCTCCTGCTGGGCATGGCTGTCGCCACGTTCGCCACGGCGAGCATTACCGTGGTCGCGCTGGTCGGCGCGAGGGACTCCGTCCGCAGCCCGGATGACCTGGTCCGGCGCGCGGTCGGCGCCTCAGGCGCCACGGTTCGGAACGCCGCGTTGCTCGAGGCGTCGGCAATCGGGGCGATCGCGGCTGGGGCAGGCGGTATCCTGGGTCTGGGGCTGAGCCGGCTCGCCGTCGCGCAGTGGCCCGGCGAGACCGCGCCGTACCAGGCGGGCGCCTCGGCGGTGGTCGTACTCGCCACCATCGCAGTGGTCATCGCGAGTGCGTTGCTGCCCGTGGTCTTCGCGCGCCGCGGTCGTCTGGCGGAGCCCGACCGCGCGCCGCGCCAGATCTTTGCCCCGGCGGCCGTACAGTTCGCCGCGAGCGTCGCGCTGCTGGTGACCGCCGCGCTGGTGGCGCGCCAGGCCGCGAGCACCATGAGCCTGGGGGCCGTCGGCGGTGGTACCGAGGTGCTCGAGCTCAGTACGGCCATGCGTGACCGTGGGGACTTGAGCCGTCGATACGCGACGTTGCTCGACCGCCTGAAGGGGGCCTCGCTCACCGCCAGCCTCACGAGTCCCGGCGCGATCGCCGGGCTCGGCACCATCGAAGGCGTGACGACGGATTGCGGGCAGTGCTCCGAGGGCGGCATTCCGTCGCGCTTCCACGTGTTCTATGCGACCCATCATATCGTGAGCTCCGACTCCTTTCAGGCGCTCGGAATCCGCCTGGTGGCGGGGCGGGCACTCCAATCCGGCGACCGAGCGGGGTCGGCTCCTGTTGCGGTGGTGAACCGGGCGCTGGCGCTACGCCATTTTCAGCGGGGCGAGGCGGTCGGCCGCCCGATGCTGGTGGGTGACGACAAGCAGTGGTACACGGTCGTGGGGGTGGTGGACGATGCGCCGGCGTGGGGTTTCGGAACCCGGTTTCAGCCGCGGTTCACGGTCTATCTGAGCATCCTGCAGCATCCCCCCGCCGCCGCCGAGCTGCTCGTACCCGGCGACGGTGGGACGGGGGCAGGGGCGCGAGCGCGACGGGAGCTGGCAGCGGCGCTGGGTCCGCTGGGGCTCAAGATTCACACGACACGCCTCGCCCAGCTTCATGCCCGAGAAGCGGCGCCGGTGCAATGGTTCGCTCGCTGGATCGCTTTTCAAGGCTGGGTAACCACGTTGCTCGCGTGTGTGGGCATGTTTGCCGTCATGCGCATCTGGGTCCGCGCGCTGGTCCCCGAGCTGGGCGTGCGCCGAGCGATGGGCGCGACCCGGAGACGGTTGGTGGTCCTCGTCGCCGGCCAGGCGGCGGCTGTGGTGATCGCGGGGGTCCTGGCGGGCTGCTGGTTCGGGTGGTCGGTGTGGAGTGTGCTGCCGACGATCCTCCGGGGCGCGGCCACCTGGGACTCCGCGGCTGTGGCTGCGGCGGCGCTGCCGCTCACGCTTGCGACGTTCGCGGGGGCCTTGGTGCCCGCGTTGCGCGCACTGGGGCGCGAGCCGGCCCAGCTGATCGAGTCGTCGGGGTAGGCGGCACTTGGCTTGCTTTGCACCAGGCGGATCGAAGGGGGCATGCGTCGGCGCATGCCCCCTTCGCTTCGCTCAGGGTGACTC
>DATEJD010000407.1:0-6145 GCA_035278325.1 Gemmatimonadales bacterium
CCCGACACCTGCGGGCCGGCGACTGCAGCGACCGGAGGGAGTGCCATCACCCGGCCGGAGCCGCGGACCCCGATCCCGACGATCGGCTAGCGCCGCGCCTGCTCCGAACCCGCCAGAAACCGCGTCGTCGAGTCGAAGCGATTGCGAGCGAGCCAGACCGCCGACGCCCGCCGGAACTCGAAAGGCGCGCCTTCGACCGAGAGATACCGCTCGTCCGGCTCGCGAGGCAGTGCCGCGCCGAAGTAGTAGCGCAGCACGTTCCCCATCACGTTCACGACCGTCACCGAATCCCCGAACGCCTCCGCCCCGCCCCCCGGCAGGTAGTACGCCCCGAAGGCCCCCAGCCGCTCCCAGGCCGCGAGCGGGGTGAGATCGTCCACCGCCTGCGCCCGGGTGAAGCCGCGGGTGGCGGAGCCGTGGTCACCCTGCAGCAGGATGATGGGCGGAACGTCCGAGTCCCGGATCAGGTGCCTGACGGTCGCGAGCACCATCCGGTTGAGGCACGGGAGCTGGCCGATGTACGCCTCCAGCTTCCGCCGGCCCTCGTTCCAGCGCGGCGGCAGCCGGCACTGCGGATCGAACACGAACGGCGAATGCGGGCTCAGCACGTGAATGAAGGCGAACACCGGCTCGCGCACCTCGGGCAGGCGGGCGGCCTGCTCCAGGGTCCGCCGGATGAAGCGGGCGTCCCAGGCGGCGTCGCGGTGGACATAGTCGAGCAGTGACGCCTTGACCAGCGTCCGGCGGAACTCGGTCCGGCCCAGCTCGCGGTCCAGGTTGAAGCCGGGCAGCACGTGGACCACCGAATCCGCGGTCGGCATCTCGGCGGTCGAGAGCCACCAGAACGAGGGCATGAAGATGTAGCGGTACCCGCGCTGCTTGAGGAATCGCGCGACGCGGTTGGACGCGAGCAGCGCGTTGGGGATCGACGGGTCCTTGTTGGCCGGCCCCAGCTCCTGCGCCAGCGGCGCCATGTGGGCCGCGTTGAGCATGGTCGGGAGCGCCAGCATGGTGTGGGCGTAGTTGGCGCCCACCGTCGGAAGGGTGAAGCCGAGCGCCCGCAGGCTGTCGAGGAAGGGCCGGTTGTCGAAGCCGAGCGCGTCGTGCAGGACGTCGGCGTTGGCGTACTCGTCGAGCACGATGAGGTAGATGTCGCGGGCCGGTCCGCGCACGCTGGCCGGCGCCGGGATCGGTCGGGCCAGAGACCGGGCCAGCGCGCTGTGCTCGAGCGCCCGCCGGGCGTGCAGGCGCTCGAACGCGATGCCCACCCCGAAGCGGGCCACGAGCAGCGACCCCACGAGCGTCAGAAACGTGGCCGTGCTGGCGAGCCGTTCCGGCCGGCGGGAGAGCCAGCGGACCAGGAGGCCGCAAACGGCCACCCCGGCAATGCCCAGCGCGATCTTGGCGAGGTGGTGGGGGGAGTTCGGGAGCGCGTCCGCGGCCAGGGGGAAGCCGAACAGCCAGCACACCGCCAGGAAGGCGTAGAACGCCGGCAGGCGCCGGTCCGCCGCGCGGGGCAAGGCTGCGGCCGCCACCAGGTACACCAGCAGCACCAGTCCGAGCGTAAACCCAAGTACGATGCCGAGATCGGCCAGCGTGAAGTAGCCGGGGCTGTGCCAGCCCTGGTACAGCACGCGCGCGGCGGCCAGGAGGAACGGATAGAGCGCGGTCACGCAGTCGAGGCCCTATCCGCGACGGCGCGGTGCGCCGTCGTAGGGAGAAGGGGCGCGAAGATGCGGTCTAGCGGATTCTCGTCGGCCGGCGCGCACGCGCCATGAGCGTGCGGAAGAACGACTTGGTGGCTTCCCGGACTCGGCTCATCATGGCGACGGCCGACAGGACGCCGGCTGCAATCGCCTGCAGCACCAGACTACCGCTGGTGGGATCGATGTACATGCGGGACCCCGGAGTGAGAAGGTCACGATGGTGGACGTAAACAGGTAACGAACCCGTCACGAGCCAAGATACCGGATTTTCCGGGAAGTGGTGTGGGGCAGATCACCACGGTGGGGCGGCGGTCGGACGGTCGGACGGTCGGACGGTCGGACGGTCAGACGGTCAGGTGGACCGTGTCCTCATCCCTAGCGCAGCGAGGGATCTTCTCGAACGGGCTTCGATACCCGCGAAAAAGGTCCCTCGCTTTGCTCGGGATGAGGAACTTCGACCCGCCCACCTGACCGTCCGACCCTCCGACCGTCCGACCGTCGTCCTATCGTCCTTTCTGTGCCGTCAGCTCATGCGGCGGCGGCCCCTTCGTCGCGTACTTGAGCGGCGGCGGCTCGCCCCGGAACCGCTCGACGTAATACCGGGTGAACTCGGCGCCCAGGAGCACCACCTGCGCGGTGTAGTACACCCACACCAGCAGCACCACCACCGAGCCCGCGGCGCCGTAGCTCGAGGCCACGGAGCTGGTGCCGAGGTAGAGGCCGATCGCCTGCTTGCCGATGCTGAAGAACCCCGCGGTCACCAGCGCCCCCACCCACACGTCCCGCCAGCGGAGCCGCACGTCGGGCAGCACCTGGTAGATCAGCGCGAAGAGCAGCGTGACCACGCCGAGCGAGACCAGCACGTTGCTCGCCTCCCACACCACCGTGAAGGCGGGAAACACGCGGCCCAGGTAGCGGTTGAAGGCGGACAGCGCGGTGTTCACGAGCAGGCTCACCAGCAGCAGGAACCCCACCGCGACCACCAGCCCGAACGAGATCAGCCGCTGCTTGAGGAAGGCGAGCACGCTCACGCCGGGCCGGGGCTGCACCCGCCAGATCGCGTTGAGCGCGGTCTGCAGCTCGACGAAGGCGCCGGTCGCGCCCAGGAACGCGGTCAGCAGGCCGACCGCCGTGGCGAGCCGGCTCGAGGACGGTCGCGCGGCGCCCTGGATCATCGCCTGCACCGCCTCCGCGCCCCGCCGGCCCACCAGGCCCTGAATCTGGGCCACTACCTCGCCGCGCACCGCGTCCGCGCCGAAGACGAGCCCCGCGACGGAGATGGCCACCAGGAGGATGGGCGCCAGCGCGAACAGCGTGTAGTACGCCAGCGACGCGCCGAGCCGCGGCACGTTGTCGCCCCACCAGCCGATGACGGCGTGCTTGAGCACCCACCAGAGGGACCGCAGGGTCAGGATCCGGGAGCGGGGGGCGCGGGGCATGGAGGACGATAGGGCGATAGGGCGATAGGGCGATAGGGGGTGCACGGGCGACGTTCCTCATCCCGAGCGCAGCGAGGGATCTTCTCGAATGGGCTTCGATACCCGCGGAGAAGGCCCTCGCTGCGCCCGGGATCAGGAGGCCTGCCCTTCCCCGCCCCTATCGCCCTATCGCCCTATCGCCCTATCGTCTCGGTCAGGCTCACGGCCGCCCTCCCGGGTTCCACGTCGGCGCCTCCCCATCGGCCAGGATCCGCGCCGCCCGAGCTGCCGCCTGGACCATGGCGGCCAGGTGCTTGCCGTCGATCCTGCTCACCTCGTCGGCCGGGGTGTGATAGTCCGTGTGCATGCCGTAGGACGAGAGGGTGTGGGCCGGGATTCCGCGCCGGGCGAACGCGATGTTGTCGCTGCGCATGAAGAACCGCTGCGCGGGGCGCGGGTCGGCCACGACGGGGATGCCGGCCTTTGCCAGGGTCGGGCCCATGGTGGAGCGCTCGAAGCCGGTGAGCCAGCCCTTGCCCGGTCCGCCCGCGAGCGAGTCGGGCCGGCCGATCATCTCGATCTCGAGGTTGGCCACGGTGTGCTCCAGCGGGGCCACCGGGTGCTCGATATACCACAGCGTGCCGAGCAGGCCCAGCTCCTCGCCGGTGGTCGCCAGGAACACCACGGTTCGCCGGGGCGGCGGTCCGGCCGCGATCGCCCGCGCGGCGCCGAGCACCGCGACGACGCCGGACCCGTCGTCGTCCGCGCCGTTGTAGATCGAGTCGCCGTTCACCGCGGGCCCGATGCCCAGATGGTCGTAGTGGGCGTCGATCAGCACCACCTGGTCCCGGAGCGCCGGATCGGCGCCGCGCACCACGCCCACCACGTTGACCGCCCGCACGGTCGCCTCGGGCGACTCGCCGCTGGTCACCAGCGAGAGATGTCGCCTGCCCGTCGAGTCGGTGCTGGCCGCCAGCGGGACGCGCTGGAAGAAGCCGCTGTCACCCGCGGGTACCAGGCCGTACTCGCGCATGCGATCGGCGATGAAGCGGGCGGCCCGGTCGCCGCCGGGCGTGGCGGTGCCGCGACCCTGCATGCTGTCATCGGCCAGCGCGGAGAGCAGCGACAGCACCGCCGCCGAATCCATGGTCGGCGCCATCGCGGTGCGCGCTGGCTCCGGCTGGTGACCGCCGCACGCGGCCGACACCAGCAACAGCAGCCCCGCCAGGCCGGCAACGGGAAATGGCTTGGCCGTCACCCTCAGTCTCCCGCGCCTCTCGTCATGAGATAGAGACGGCGCTCCGAGCCGGCGACGGGCTGCGCGTCCTCTATGCGGAACCAGGCCCGGAAGGCGGACTCGAACCCTTCCCGCGTGTAGTCGGGGAAGATGTCGGGCCGCGAGCGCAGCATCCGCTGCACCTGAGAGTCCTCCTTGGGCACGAACTCGATGATCAGGTGCCGGCCCAGCCGGGCAAAGGTCTCGGCGACGCGGCCGAGCGGCACGTTGTGGCCGATGGCCAGGTGGTGCACCAGGGCGAGCGCGAGCAGCGCGTCGGCCGGCCCGCGCTGCTCGAGCGACAGCCGCTCACGATGCCCCCATCCCAGCGCCGGCGAAGGATTGGTGAGATCCATGAGGAGCGGCAGGATGGTGGGCTCGTTCTCCGCGCGCACCCGGCGATAGTTCCGCTCGACGGCGGCGGGATCGACGTCGAACGCGATCACCTGCCCCGCCTCGGCGCGCGCGGCGCGGCTGTACTCGCCGGTGTTGGCGCCCAGGTCCCACACGGTCTGAATGCCGCGACCCCTGAGCATCCCCGTCACCAGCTCGCGCTTCGACGCGGTGGCCTGGGTGGTGTAGTTGTTGTCGCTGGTGTAGTCGGCCCACTCGGTCCCCTGGGGCTGCCAGCTGAGCCCGGCGACGAGCCCTCGGAGGCTCTGCACCAGCCCGATCAGGCTCTGGACGGTGACGCGCTTGGCGGTGGCGGGCGCGGGAGCCGCCGAATCCCGGTAGCGGCGCTGCGCCATCGCATGGAGCCGCACGTGAAACAGGAGACCGAGGCTGCGCCAGCTGCTTCCACCCAGCAGCCGCGAGCCGAGATCGAGCGGGATCCCTTCCAGGCCGGCCCGGAGCAGCGCACCGAGCCGCACGTCCACTCGGCTCATGAGCGCGAGGGGCACCACGAAGTGCTCGCAGAACTGGCGGTAGGCGGCCCACGCCGCTCCCTCCTTGCGAGGCTCGAACGAGAGCGTGTCGATGAAGATCGGCCGCCCGCCGTGGAACTGGATGTTGTACGCGCTCGCGTCCCGCAGCGTGATGCCGCGGATCAGCGCGCGCTCCTGGATGTCGAGCGTCAGCAGCGCGGCGTCGCGCAGCTGGCCGAAGCACCACTCGTACGGGTAGGAGATGAACCCGATCGGCTCCGGCCGGATGACGGCCGCCGCCTCGTCGGTGGCGGCCAGGGAGAGCGAGACGGGCTGGTGCGGAATCAGCAGCCCCTGACGCGACAGCTCATCGTACAGCCCACTGCCGGTCACCGCCTCGAACTCGTTCGCGAAGACGCGGTTGACCTGACGGTACAGCACGCCCGAGCGGGTGAAGACGAATCCGCTCGGATCGCGGAACGAGCTGTCCAGCGGGCGCTCGTTCACCGGCAGGCGCATGAAGGCGGGGTCGCGACGGGTAAGGTCATCGTTCATAAGATAGACGACGGTCTTCGGGTTGGATGGTCAAGACGGACGATAGGGCGATAAGACGATAGGGCGATAGGTGGTCAGACGGTCGGACGGTCAGACGGTCAGACGGTCAGACGGTCAGACGGTCAGACGGTCAGACGGTCAGAGCAGCTCGTGCCCCATCAGAGCCCCGCGCGCAACCGGCGCCCGCTTCGAGCGCCGGGTCGCTTGTCCGCGGAGCTCCGGGCGCAGGCGGGGTGACGGTGCGCCCAGAGGGACGCGTCAGTCGACGGCACGACCTCACCCTGAGTAGCAGGCCGACGCATACGTGCCGGCGACTGCAGCGAC
>DATEJD010000408.1:0-2935 GCA_035278325.1 Gemmatimonadales bacterium
CGCCCAAGCTGGTGGCCGACGGCGAGCTCCAGGCCGACGCTGCCCTGGCGCCCGACGTCGCCGAGCGGAAGGCGCCCGGCTCGCCGGTCGCCGGCGGGGCCAATGTCCTGGTCTTTCCCGATCTCGACGCCGGGAACATCGGATACAAGCTGACCCAGCGGCTGGCCGGCGCGACGGCCATCGGCCCCATTCTCCAGGGGCTCGCGCGTCCCATGGCCGACCTGTCGCGCGGGGCCACGGCCGGTGATATTGTCGAGGTGGCCGCGATGGCGGCGCTGCAGTGTGAGTGACGCTTAGTCACCCTGAACCCTGGCTTCGCCCAGGGTAAACTCCGTGAAGGGGCATGCCCCAACGCATGGCTCCTTCGCTTCGCTCAGGATGACTCAGATGGCAGGATGACTCGAGAGGGAGAAGCCGATGGGTTTCCACCAGACCAAAGACGCCAGCGGTGTAACGGTGGTGCAGGTCGAGGGGCAGTTGATCGTGGGCAACCGGCAGGAGCTCAAGGAGCTGGTCCAGGCGGCGCTGGACCGGGGAGACCGCCGGCTGCTGATCGACTTCTCCCGCACCGGCTACATCGATTCCTCCGGGCTCGGCGCCCTGGTCTCCATCTCGAAGAAGATCCGCGAGGCGGGCGGGGAGCTCCGGCTGTCGGGTCTCAACGAGGACCTCCGCTCGCTGTTCGAGCTCACCAAGCTCGACACGCTGTTCGCCATCGCCGAGACGCCCAAGCAGGCCCTCGCCAGCTTCTAGCCCCGCCGTCCGATGCCGTCGCGCCTCCGACTCTGCGTCCGCCGCTCCACGGCCTCGGACGGAGCGGGCTCGGGCATCCTGGTGACGGTGCGGCTGCCCAGCGAGATCGAGTGCATCGAGGAGGCCGTCGAGCTGGTCACCCGGCACTGCCTGGCCGGCCAGGACGCGGCCGCGCGGACCCGGTTCCGTCTGCAGGTGGTGCTGTCCGAGGCGCTCAGCAACGCCATCGTGCGGGGCAACCGTGAGGACCGCGAGAAGTGGGTGGACGTCCGGGCCGAGCTCGGGCCCGACGCCATCCGGCTCGAAGTCACCGACGAGGGACCGGGGTTCGATCCCGCCGCGGTGCCCGAGCCCATCCGCCCGGAACAGCTCGACGAGGCCAACGGGCGGGGCCTCTTTCTCATCCGGAAGCTCGTGGACGCCGTCGAGTTCAACGAGCGGGGAAACTCCATCTGCATGACACTGCGCCGTCCGTAGGACGGCTCGAGCACGTGTTGGACAGCCTCGGGTCCCTGGCCGGCGGCCAGGTGCGCCTGTGGCGATGGGACGGTCGTGCCCTCCGGCTCGCGGCCGGGCCCGATCCGGGGGCGGCGCTCGACTTGCCGCAGGGAACCGGTGCCATGTCGACGACATGGGGGACGGTGTGGCTCGAGCCGGTCAGTGACGTCGAAGGCTTCTGGCTCGAGGTCGGCGGGCTCCCCCAGGCCGAGTTGCCCACCACGGCGGCCCGCCTGCTGCCGCTGGTCGCCGCACTGCTCGACGCCGAGCGGCAGCGAGCGTTCCTCGCGGAAGAGCTCACCAGTCGCTATGAGGAGATCGATCTCCTCTACGCCATCAGCGAGATCCTCGGCCAGACGGTGCGGCTCGAGCAGGCCACCCAGACCATCGCGCGCGAAGTGAGCACCGTGGTCGGGGCGCGGCGGGCGTCGATCATGGTATTTGACGAGACCGCCGGCGTGCTGCGCACCGTGGCCGCGCGGGGGTTCGGGCTCGACGGCCTGTCGCCGGTTCGAGTGGACGACGAGTGCTCGGTGGCGGCGCGGGTCTATCGCGAGCGGCGCGTGGTGACGTACGATCCGGCCCAGCCGGACGCCTCGCTGTCCGAGTGCAACGAGGTCCGCGGCTACCGCGGCCAGGCCTTCCTGAGCGTGCCCATCTGCTATGGGTCGCCCGGCTCCCCGCTCCGGTGCGTCGGGGTCATCAACCTCACCGACCGGCTGGGCGGCGACCGGTTCACCCTCACCGACCGCAAGCTCGTCACCGCCGTCGCCAACCAGATCGGCGCCGCGGTCGAGAACGCGCGCCTGGTCGAGCGCGATCTCACCCAACAGCGGCTCCGGCAGGAGCTGGCCTTGGCGCACGACCTCCAGCTCAAGCTGCTGCCCTCGCCCGGCGTGCTGCAGGGCGACGCCGAGGTCGCCGCGCGCTGCTTTCCGGCCGATTCGGTCGGCGGTGACTTCTACACGTTCGCCCGGCTGGGGCGCGGGCGGGTTGGCGTGATGCTGGGCGACGTGGCCTCCCACGGTTTTTCCGCCGCGCTGGTGATGGCGCTGGTGATGTCGGCGGCCGGCATCCACGCGGCGGCCTCGGTCACGCCGGACGAGACGCTCTCGGCGTTGCTCGAGAGCCTCGGCCCCGAGCTCACATCGACGGAGATGTACTTCAGCGTGTTCTACGGCGTACTCGACCCGCTCACCGGCCGACTGTCGTACGCCAACGCCGGACATCCCTACGCCTTCCGGGTGCCGCGCTTCGGTGACCCCGAGCGGCTCGAGGCCACCGCGCCGCCGCTCGGCCTGGCCACGGCGGGAAATATCGACCGGCGCCAGGTGCCGTGGTCGATCGATCACGACCTGCTGGTGCTGTGGACCGACGGACTGGTTGACGCGCGAAACGCGGAGGGCGAGCGGTTCGGCGAGCAGCGGCTCCTGGCGTGCGTGTGCGAGCGGCGCACCGAGGCGCCCGAGGCTATCGTGGCCGCGGTGCTGGCGGAGGCCGAGGCCTTCGGCGCCCAGCCGGCCGACGACCGCACGCTGCTCATCATGCGGATCTGATGGCGCCCAGAGCCAAGCGGCGGCTGGGCCAGCATTTCCTCACCGATCCCCGACTCCTGGGCCGCATCGCCGACGCGCTCGGCGCCGGCCCGGAGGACACCGTGCTCGAGATCGGCCCGGGGCCGGGC
>DATEJD010000409.1:0-4816 GCA_035278325.1 Gemmatimonadales bacterium
CCCTCGCTGCCGAACGCCGGGGCGCCGGCCGCTCCGACGGTCGCCACCCCTCGGAGCCCCGGCAGCGCGGGCGCAGCCAGCAGCACGCCAGGCCCGCCGACGCTGGCCCCTACCAGCGCCAGGTGTCCGGGGTCGATGAAGTTCTGCGACGCCCCCCACCCCACGACGCGCACCACGTCGTTCTCGATCCGCGCGAACTCGACCCGATGCGCGCTCGCCATGAAGGCGGTCCCGAACGCCTCGAGGCCCAGACCCTCCGGCGCGTCGACCACGACCGGCCCAAGCGGGCCGATGATGGACGCCCCGTGCCCACGCTGGTCGAAGGCGAGCGTAGCGATGCCGGCAGCGAGCAGATCGCGCACCAGCGGAGCGAAGCTGTCTCGGGTGGCCGGATACTGGTGGGCCAGCACGGCGAGGGGAAACGGTTCGCCGGGCCGACCCGTGGGATAGGTGAGCGTGCCTTTGAGGACGAGCCCGTCCGCCGCCGGAACGGACATCTCGAGCGGCGCGAGCATCAGGCCAATCCGAGCTGCCTCGTGAGCCGACGCCAGTCCTCGGCCGAAACCACACCCTCCTGGAGCAACGGCGTCAGAGTGGCCAGGATCTCGGCGCGCGTGCCGTCGATCCGGCGATCGCGCAGCTCGCTGATCATCCGCGAGAACCGGTGCTCGTACTCGTCGGCCTTGATGCTGTTGCTCGCCTTCATGCTGCTGAGCTTGCGCAGCTCGTCCGCGACCCGAGCCGGCGTCACCGGCTTCAGTTTGCTCTCCTGCTGGTCGGCCATGTCGAACCTCTCGCCTGTCGGTGGAAGCCTGAGCCCGTCGGTGCTGGATTATGTCCCCCGGCGACGCGCCGCGTCCAGGGTCGTCGTCGGATCGGCCCCGGTCCAGGTGACGTCGGCCGTGGGGCCATAGGTCGGGGGTACCCGGTCCTCCAGCAGCCGGAGGGCCAGACCGACCTGCGCCCGGTGATGGGCGGTGTGCAGGATGCGGCGCCAGACCACCCAGATCCGCTGGCGACGGACGTCGAAGAACGGCACCTCGGTCAGCCAGAAGCGCTCGTCGCCCTCGGCCAGCGGCCCGAGACGCGGGCGGGCCAGCGCCAGCAGGCGCTCGACATACGCGGCGACGGACGGCGCGTCTCCGACTGGCAGGAGGCTCTCGACCGGCGGCTCCGCGAGGCCGACGAACTCGGCGAAGAAGCGGCGCTCGCTCAGGAGCTGGTGCACCAGGATCTGGCGCACGGAGCTGCTGCGCGAGTGCGGGCGGAACTCGAGCTGGTCGTCCCGCAGCTCGGACCAGACGCCGGCGGTCTTGCTGGTTTCCGACGCGTAAGTGTCCACCACGTGCTGTAGCAGGGGGACACGTGCTCGCGGAATGGTGTCGGCGGGAATGAAGTCGTGCTCGTAAGTCATCGCCATGGGTGTTTTCGTCTCCGAGTCGCCCCTGACGGAGTATACCCGAGGCGATGGGCTCCCGGGCACCCGGATCCAGCCCTCGCAACGCGACGGAGGGGCCACGCCTCTTCGGCGTGACCCCTCCGTCGTTCCGCGGCTGTTGTCCCGCGGCTGTCCCGCGGCTCTGGATCTACGCTGGCGACCTGCTAGGCCCCCACGGTGGCGGCCGGAGTGACCGCCTGCTCGTCCCGCTCGCCGGTGCGGATCCGGTGAACCTGATTCACGTTCAGGACGAACACCTTGCCGTCGCCTACTTCTCCGGTTCGGGCGGAGCCGAGGATGGCCCGGATGGTGATGTCGACGAACGGCTCGGACACGCCGATCTCGAGACGGACCTTTTCCTGCAGCTCCATCTTCACCGTCGTGCCTCGGTAGGTCTCGACCCGGTCGGTCTCGCCCCCGTGCCCGAGCACGCGCGACACGGTGAGACCGGTGACTTCGGCCCGGTACAGCGCCTCCAGCACCTCGTTGAGGCGCTCCGGACGGATGATGGCCACGATGAGCTTCATGTCGATCTCCTCCGGCCTCAGCGGGCCGCCGGCTGCGGGGTGAGAGCCCGGGCCGGCGCGTCAGCGGCCGTCACGTCGGGCATGACCAGGATGGACCCTTCTCCGTTGGTGTAGGCCTCTTCGCCGTGCTGGGTCACGTCCAGGCCAAGCCCTTCGGACCGCGGCGCCGTGCGCAGCGCCGTCACCAGCCCCATGAGCTTGAGGATCACGAAGGTGCCGAAGGCGGCCCACACGATGGAGCTGAGCACTCCGAGCGCCTGGGTGCCGAGCTGGGCCGGGTTGCCCGCCAGCAGACCGTCGTTGCCGCCGGCATTCCAGACCTTCGAGGCGAACACGCCGGTGAGGAGCGCGCCCGTGAGACCGCCGATGCCGTGGCCGGCGAACACGTCGAGCGAGTCATCCAGCCGGGTCCGGGAGCGGACTACGATGGCGAAGTAGCTGGGGAACGCCGCCAGGGCGCCGAGCACCAGTGCGCTGACCGGGCTGATGAACCCTGCCGCGGGGGTGATGGCGACCAGGCCGATCACGATGCCCGTGGCGCCGCCGACGGCCGTCGCACGCCCGGTGCGGAAGTAATCCAGCAGCACCCAGACGACCAGCGTGGCCATGGGGGCCAGGAAGGTGTTGGTGAACGCGAGCCCGGCGAGCTCATTGGCCGCGAGCGCGCTCCCGCCGTTGAACCCGAACCAGCCGAACCAGAGCAGGCCCGCCCCGAGCAGCACGAACGGCACATTGTGGGGGAGAATGGCCTGCCGTCCGTAGTCCTTCCGCTCGCCCAGGACCAGCGCGGCCACCAACGCTGAGACGCCAGCATTGATGTGCACCACCGTCCCGCCGGCGAAATCGAGCACGCCGCGGCTCATGAGCCAGCCACCGCCCCACACCCAATGCGCCACGGGCGCGTAGACGAACAGGGTCCACAGCGCGATGAAGGCCAGGTAGGGACCGAACCGCATGCGCTCGACGATGGCGCCCGAGATGAGCGCCGCCGTGATGATGGCGAAGGTGCCCTGGAAGGCCATGAACAGGACGTGCGGGATGGTGCCCTTGGCCTCGGTGCCGACCCCGGCGAGCAGCGCGTTGGTGGTGCTCCCGATCCACGCGTTCCCATCGGTGAACGCCAGGCTGTAGGCCAGGAGGGCCCACACGACTCCGACGACGCCCAGGGCGGCGAAGCTCATCATCATCGTATTGAGCGAGTTCTTGGACCGGACGAGGCCGCCGTAGAAGAACGCGAGCGCCGGCGTCATGAGCAGCACCAGCGCAGTGGAGACGAGCATCCAGGCCGTGTCCGCGGGCACCACGGTGGGCGCGGGGGCCTGGAGCGCCAGCAGGAGGGAGGGATGGGTCACCGGGAGCATCCTGGCGTTGAGGTTCGAGGGCGCCGCAGTGGCGTCGACAAAAGTGTATTGGGCCGGGGGTTCGCGCGCAAGAGGGATGTACGCAAAAACGTGCTAATTCTGCAGATTTCTGGCGACAGTAGAGCCAAAAGACAGGCAATCTGGACAGATTGGCTTTCTATTTGTGCATGTCGTGCGTCTTCCAATGTACACGCCGGAGGTCAGCCAGGCAGCCGCAACTGCAGTCGGCGCCGCGAGTTACCAGGCGTGGCCGGTGCTCGAAGGGCCTGCCGTGATCGTTGCCCGGTGGTCGGATCGTCGAGGGAGCAATGGATGAGGCTGCGCTCCGGACCTGAAGTCGCGCAGACCGGTCCCAAGTGCAGTCGAGGAATCGAGAGGAGGTGCAGCGGCGGAAGGATCGAACGCCGCGAGGGGAGGACTTCGCGGCGAGTCAGCTGAGAGGACTCTGCTAACCAACCTCGCGCTAACCAGCTTCCCGCACGCGGACCCTCGTTCCCCAGGGGTCGGTCGCGACGCCGTCGCTCGCGCCCGCGGTGACCGGCGCGCCGGTGGCGGCCACGCTGGCGAGTGCCGCCTGGACGTCCTGGCCGCTCGGCAGCAGGATCTCCCACTCGAGCAGGCGGGCGTCCGCATCGCCGGCCGGCTGCGCGCCGGCGGCCCACGTGTTGGTGCCCAGATGATGATGGTAGCCGCCGGCCGACAGGAACAGCGCCCCGGGATAGCTCCAGACCACCTGATCCAGCCCCAGACCTGCATGGTAGAAGGCCTCGGCGCGTCGGAGGTCGCCCACGTGCAGATGGACGTGGCCGATCACCGTGCCGGGCGGCAGGCCGGACCAGGGCTCCGGGCCGGCGGCACGCAGCAGGTCGTCCACGTTAAGCGGGTCGGTAGCCATCACCAGCTGCCGCTGGTCGTGTCGCCAGGTCGTTCGCGGGCGGTCGGCGTAGACCTCGATGCCCAATCCGTCGGGATCGGACAGGTAGATCGCCTCGCTCACGAGGTGATCGGACATGCCCGCGCGCTCGCCCAGCTCGGCCAGGTGCCGCACGAAGCGACCCAGCGATGCACGGTCGGGGAGCAGAATGGCATAGTGGTAGAGTCCCAGCCGTCCGCGCCGCGGCACCGGCTGCGCCCCAGCGCGCTCGTGCAGCTCGATCAGCGTCCGGCTGTCGCCGGGCGCACCGAGCCGCGCGATCCCGTTTCCGCTGGCCTGCACCTCGACCCCGAGCACCCGGCCGTACCACTCGAGCGAGCGCGCCAGGTCGGCCACCTGGAGCCGGACGGTGCCCAGCCGGAGCTCACCCGGCAGCCGGTATCCCGGAGGCGCAATGCCGTAGGAAGATTCGCTCATCGTCCCATCATCCTTGTCTCGTATCCGTCACGACGGACGCTGCTTCCCGTCCCTCCTTCAATCGATCATAGGCTGCTTCGCCGCACGATGCCAGCCGGAGCGGCGTCGGCGCGATTCGCGCCGAAGCAGACAGCGGGGG
>DATEJD010000410.1:0-10771 GCA_035278325.1 Gemmatimonadales bacterium
CGGCCGTGGCGCTCGGTGCCATCGTCGCACCCCCCGACGCGGCGGCCGCCACCGCCGTCCTGCGCCAGCTCCGGCCGCCCCACCGGATCCTGGTGGTGCTCGAGGGCGAGAGCCTGTTCAACGACGCGAGCGCGCTCCTGATCTATCGGCTCGCGGTGGGCGCCGCGATGACCGGCGCGTTCACCGGATGGGCCGCCGTGCCGATTCTGCTGGCGGTCGCGCTCGGGAGCGCCGTCCTGGGCGCGGCGCTCTCGCGGATCACGATCTGGCTCGTGCCGAGAATCACCGACGTAGCTACCGCGGTCGTGGTGCAGTTCCTGAGCACCTTCGCCGTGTGGCTCATCGCCGAGCGGCTCCACCTCTCCGGCATCATCACGGTCGTGGTGTTCGCGATCCTGGTCGCCCGGACGGCGCCGGACCTGATCTCCGGGCACCTGCGCATCCAGAGCTACGCGGTGTGGGAAGTCGCCGTGTTCGTGCTCAACGTGCTCGCGTTCATCCTGATCGGCCTCCAGCTCAAGCCGATTCTCACCCGGCTGAGCGGAGCCGAGCTCGCGCGATATGCGGTTGCGGCGGTCGCGATTTTGGCCGCGGTGATCGTGATCCGGATCGTGTGGGTGGCCT
Organism: Gemmatimonadales bacterium; assembly: GCA_035278325.1. Taxonomy (GTDB): domain Bacteria; phylum Gemmatimonadota; class Gemmatimonadetes; order Gemmatimonadales; family GWC2-71-9; genus CAVVWJ01. Next base: position 625 of record DATEJD010000410.1, read on the forward strand.
TCTACGTCCTCACCGCGCGCTGGCGGGGCGAGCGGGTCGGCGCGGGTCCGGCGGCGGTGGTCGCCTGGTGCGGCATGCGGGGCATCGTCACGCTGGCCGCGGCGCTCGCGCTGCCCGACGGCGGGCCGGGGCAGACCTTTCCCTACCGGGACTTCATCCTGTTCGCCGCCTTTTGCGTCGTGCTCGGCACCCTGGTGGTGCAGGGCCTGACGCTCCGGCCGCTCATGCGCCTGCTGGCGCTCGAGGACGACGGCACCGTCGATCGCGAAGTCCGGCTGGCCCGCACCGAGACCGCGCGCGCCGGCCTCGCGGTGGTGGAGCGGAGCGACGGCGGCGGCGAGATCCTGGCGTTTCTGCGGCGCAAGTACGCGGCCCGAGTGCGCCGGGCCGAGCACCAGGCCGGGGCGGCGGTGGACCCCGAGGTCGAGGGCTGGCGGGAATACAGCGCCGTGCTGCAGCGCGCGCAGGCGGCGGAGCGGCACACCCTGTCCGACCTCCGGAGCCGCGGCGTCATCGGCGACGACGCGTTTCACGCGGTCGAGGAGGAGCTGGACTGGTCGGAGGTGAACCAGCCGGCACCCCGTTCGGACACCGACGGCGCCCAAGGGTGAACGCACGCCGGCGCGCGGGGCTCGCTGGTGTTCGCTCGCCTCCGGTCTCAGATTACCTGCGCCACCACGCCCTGCCTGCTGACCAGGAGCCGTCATGACCCCCGCCGCCGCCGACGAACCCGGCGTTTCCCGCGCGCTCACCGCGCTCCATTCGCTGCTCATTCCGGGCGAAGAGCTCGAGACCCATGCCATCCAGCGCCGGCTGTTCGCGCTCACCCACCGCCGCACGATCGTGGGCGCCACCTCGGGCCGACTCATCGTCGTGGTCCGCGGCCTGTTCGGCGACTACACCCCGCAGGATGTCCGCTGGCAGGACCTCCAGGATGCCCAGCTACGCGTGGGCGTGTTCGGCGCCAGCCTCAGCGTGGCGGTCCACGGCACCGCCGACCTCGCGAGCGCGGAAGGCCCCCGCCGGGTCGTCCGGGTGGACGGGCTGCGGAAGGACGAAGCGCAGGAGGTCTACCGGACCTGTCAGGCGCAGGAGCAGGCCTGGCGCGAGAAGCGCCGGGTCCGCGAGCTGGAAGAGCTGCGCGCCAAGTCGGGCGGGATCAACCTCGCCGGCGGCATGGGCGCGGCGGCCGGGGGCGGCCCTGGCGACGACGGGGCGTTGGCCGGCCGGCTCCAGCGCGCCAAGGACATGCTGCGGCAGGGCCTGCTCACCGACGCCGAGTTCGAGCAGGTCAAGGCCAGGATCCTCTCCGAGCTGTAGCGCTGACCCTCACCGAGCTGGTCGAGACCTCCCGCGCCGTCGCGGCTACCCGGAGCCGGCGCGACAAGATCGCGTTGCTGGCAGCCCTGCTCGCATCGGCGCCGGCCGACGAGATCGCGCTCGCCACGTCGTACCTGTGCGGCGTCGTGCCTCAGAACAAGCTGGGCGTCGGCTGGGCGACCCTGCAGGCGGTCGCGGAGGCGACGCCGGTGCCCGCCGAGCGCCCGGTAGGGTCGAGCCCCGTCGCCCTGGCCGAGCTCGACGTGGTGCTCGCGCGCGTGGCCGGCGCCAGCGGCAAGGGGTCGGCCGAGGCCAAGCAACAGGCGCTGCGCGAGCTGTTTGCTAGGCTGGGAGAGGAGGAGCGTCGCTTCCTCTTCGGCCTGGTCACCGGCGAGCTGCGGCAGGGCGCGCTCGAGGGCCTCGTGGTGGAGGCCGTGGCGCGGGCCTCGGGCCTCGCGGCCGACAACGTGCGCCGCGCGGTGATGCTGGCGGGGGACCTGCCGCGGGTGGCCCACGCGGCGCTCACCGAAGGCGCCGACGGCCTGGCCTCGTTCGCGGTGCGGCTGTTCCGCCCCGTGCTGCCGATGCTCGCCGGTACCGCCGACACGATCGAGGAGGCGCTGGGCGAGCTGGGCGAGGCGGTGCTGGAGTGGAAGCTGGACGGCGCGCGGGTGCAGATCCACAAGGCCAGCGACGAGGTGCGGGTCTATTCCCGGCTGCTCAACGACGTGACGCCCGCGGTGCCCGAGCTGGTCGAGCAGGTGCGCGGCCTCGCGGCGCGCGAGGCGATCGTCGAAGGCGAGGCCATCGCGCTCCGGCCCGACGGCAGTCCCCAACCGTTCCAGACCACCATGAGCCGATTCGGCCGGCGCCTCGACGTGGAGCGGGTGCGCCAGACCGTCCCGCTCACCCTGTTTCTGTTCGACCTGCTCTACCTCGACGGCGCCCCGATGATGGACGAGCCGCTGCTCCGCCGGTCGGCGGCGCTGGCGGGCGCGGTGCCCGAGTCGCTTCGGGTGCCGCGGCTGGTGACGGCCACGCTCGACGAGGCGCGCGGGTTCCTCGACGCGGCGCTCGCGCGCGGCCATGAGGGCATCATGGCCAAGGCGCTGGATGCGCCGTACGAGGCGGGGCGGCGCGGCCGGCGCTGGCTCAAGCTCAAGCCGGTGCGCACGCTCGATCTGGTCGTGCTGGCGGCGGAGTGGGGCCACGGCCGCCGGCGCGGATGGCTCAGCAACCTGCACCTGGGCGCGCGGGACCCTGTCACCGGCGGCTTCGTCATGCTCGGCAAGACCTTCAAGGGCATGACCGACGAGATGCTGGCCTGGCAGACGGCCAGGCTCCAGGAGCTCGAGGTCTCGCGCGACGGGCACACGGTCTACGTGCGCCCCGAGCTCGTGGTCGAAGTGGCGTTCAACGATCTCCAGGCCAGCCCGCAGTACCCGGGCGGGCTCGCACTTCGGTTCGCGCGCATCAAGGGCTATCGGCCGGACAAACTGGCCATCGACGCGGACACGATCGACACGCTCAGGGAGATCTGGCGCCGCCAGTCGGGATCCTGAAATTCCGGCTCTGGCGCACGGAGCGCCGACACGCCATCGTAATGCCCCGCACGCTCCGGCCCGATCGGCCGGAACCCCACAAGGAGACCTCATGACGTTCGTACGCAACCGTACCAGCCTGCTGCTCGCGGCCGGCCTCGCCCTGGCCTGCCGCTCCGACAAGCCGGTCGCCGATCAGGCCGCCAGCGATCATGCCACCCCGGCGACACCGGCATCGACTCCCGCTCCCGCTCCGCTGATACACGTGAAGGCAGCGGACTTCAAATTCGACCTGCCTGCCAGCGTCCCCGCCGGCGCGGTGAACTTTCATCTCATGAACGAGGGCCAGCAGCTGCACCACGCGATGATCGTGCGGCTGGAGGACGGCAAGACGTTCAAGGACCTGGCGGAGGCGATGAAGAGCCAGGGCCCGCCACCGAGCTGGCTCAAGTTCGTCGGTGGCCCCAACGCCGTCGCGCCCGGCGCCACGGGCAGCTCCGCGCTGGTGCTCACGCCCGGCCATTACGCCATGCTCTGCCTCATCCCCGGCCCCGACGGCGTCCCTCACATGGCCAAGGGCATGGCCCAGCCGTTCGAGGTCACCGCGTCATCGTCGGAGGCGGCCATGCCGACGGCCACCGACACCGTCCACCTCAAGGACTACGGGTTCGAGAGCTCCCGTCCGCTCTCGGCGGGGAGTCACGTCATCCTGGCCGTGAACGACGGTCCACAGGTGCACGAGCTGGTGCTCCTCAAGCTCGTCCCCGGCAAGACGATCAAGGACTTCGGCGACTGGGCGACGACCGGCATGAAGGGAGCGCCACCGGCGATACCGCTGGGCGGCGCGGGCCTCATGGAGCCCGGGACGAGCAGCGTCTTCACCGCCGACCTCACCCCCGGCAACTACGGATACATCTGCTTCGTGCCCGACGCGAAGGACGGGAAGGAGCACCTCATGCACGGGATGGTGAGCCAGTTCACGGTGCAGTGATGTGAGATCGTCATGAAGGTCGCCTTCATCGGGCTGGGTGACATGGGGCTGGCCATGGCGGAGAACCTCCGCCGGGCCGGCCACGACCTGACGGTCTACAACCGCACCCGCGCGCGCGCCGAGGCGCTGTCGGGCGTGCGCGTCGCGGGCACGCCCAAGAAGGCCGCGGCCGGCGCCGACGTGCTGATCTCGATGCTGGCCGACGACGTAGCGGTGGAACAGATGATCCTCGGACCCGACGGCGCCGCGCACGGCCTCGGCGCCGGCGCCGTGCACGCCGGGATGAGCACGATCAGCCACGGCCTCACGCGCCGGCTCGCCACCGAGCACGCCGCTTCCGGGCAGCGCTACGTGGCCGCGCCGGTGTTCGGCCGGCCCGAGGCGGCCCGCGCCGCCAAGCTGTGGATCGTCGCGGCGGGACCGAGCGAGGCGATCGAACGGTGCCGTCCGCTGTTCGAAGCGATGGGTCAGGGCACCGACGTGGTGGGTGACGATCCGGTGCGCGCCGCGGTGATCAAGATCGCCGGCAACTTCCTGCTGCTCTCGGCCATCGAGGCCATCGGCGAGGCGTTCGCGCTCGCCCGGAAGCACGGCGTCGAGCCGGCGCGGCTGCTCGAGATCGTGAACGGACGACTGCTCCGCTCGCCGGTGTACGAGAATTACGGCAAGATCATCGCGGAGGAGCGGTTCGACCCGCCCGGCTTCCGGCTCCGGCACGGCCTCAAGGACGCGAAGCTCGCGCTCGCGGCCGGCGAGGACGCCGCGGCGCCGCTCCCGATCGCGAGCCTCGCGCGCGACCGCTATCTCGCGGCCATGGCGAGGGGCTGGGGCGACCTCGACTGGGCCGCGCTGGCGCGGGTGAGCGCGATCGCCGCGGGCCTCGACGGGCCCATCGCCAACCCTGACGCCGCGAGGTAAGTTGGAGCGCTTCCCCACCCCGACATTCCTGGAGGTCGTCCATGGTGTCGCTCGGCGCGCTCTGGCTTCCCGTGCTGCTCTCCGCCGTGCTGGTGTTCGTCACCAGCTTCCTGATCCACATGGTGCTCCGCTACCACAACAGCGACTACAAGCCCCTGCCCAACGAGGAAGCCGTGCGTACCGCGATCCGGAGCGGGAATGCCGCTCCCGCGCAGTACATCATTCCCTACTGTGCCGATCCCAAGGAGATGCAGTCGCCGGAGAAACAGCAAAAGTTCATCGAGGGCCCGGTGGCCGTGCTCAACCTCAAGCGCCCGGGACCGCCGAGCATGGTCACCAGCCTCGTCCAGTGGTTCATCTTCACGGTGGTGGTGTCGTTCTTCGTGGCCTACGTCGCAGGCCACACCCTCCAGCCGGGCACTCTGTATCTGGAGGTGTTCCGGGTGGCAGGGACGGTAGCCTTCCTCGCGTACGCGTTCGGCCAGTTCCCCGCCTCCATCTGGATGGGCAAGCCCTGGTCGGTAGCGTGGAAAGAGGCCTTCGATGGACTCCTGTACGGGCTCGTGACGGCGGGGACGTTCGGCTGGCTGTGGCCCAGGTAGGGCTATCCGACGCTTGGAGAGGCTAGATCTGAGAGCGGAAGGTCACCGCCCATCGCTCCCGGAGCCGTTCCCACAGTGACCGATGACGCCAGGCCTCCAGCGTCACCTGACGGGATCGGCCGCGATCGTCGTTGAACACGCGGGCCTGCTCGAGGGCAAAGCCCGGGTCGAGCACGTTGAGGTTGGCCTCGTCGTTGAGCCGGAAGGAGCGATCGTCGAAGTTGGTCGAGCCGACCGACACCCACGCATCGTCCACCACCATGACCTTCACGTGGAACATGGTCGGCTGGTATTCGTAGATCCGCACGCCCGCCTCGAGCAGCGGTCCCCACATCGCCCGTGACGCGCGGCGCACCAGCTGCGCGTCCAGCACCGGGCCCGGCACGATGATCTCGACGTCCACCTTCCGCCGCCGGGCATCCACCAGCATGGCCACTGCCACGCTATCGGGCACGAAGTAGGCGTTGGCGATCCGGATGCTGCGCGTCGCCGAAGCGATCGCCAGCAGATACATGAGCCGCATGCTGGCGCTCCCCTCGCCGGGCGCGCTCCGGAACGCCTGCGCCAGCTGCTGGCCCACCGGCGGAAGCGGGGGAAAGTAGGCCTCCCCTTCGAGTACGTGGCCCTCGGATTCGATCCAGTTGTCGAGGAACGCGGCCTGGAGCTGGGCCACCACCGGCCCCTCGACGACGAAGTGGGTGTCCCGCCAGTGGTCCTTGTCCTGCGCGTGTCCCAGCCACTGGTCGGCGACGCCGATCCCGCCGGTGAAGCCTATGCGTCCGTCGACGATCAGCAGCTTGCGATGGGTCCGGTTATTGATGCGGTCGAGATCATACCAGCGGAGCGGCCGGTACATCACGACCTCGACCCCGGCCGCTCGCATCTGGTTCAGCACCTCGCGGTCCGCCTTGACCCAGGAGCCCGCCCAGTCGATCAGGACGTGGGTCGGCACGCCCGCCCGGGCCCGCTCCGACAAGGCGGCAGCGAACTCGCGACCCACCTGGCCCGACCAGTAGATGTAGCTCTCGAAATCGATGCTGCGCCGGGCCGACCGAATGGCGGACAGCATGGCGGGGAAGCACTCGTCGCCGTTCAGCAGGGTCCGCACCCGGTTGCCGCCGGTCATCGGCGGTCCCAGGAGGCTGCTCATGACGCGGACGAACTGGGAGTCGCCGGCGGCGGAGGTGTGGCGGATGGTCGGTGCGACAGGTGGCGCGGGTGACGAGAGGTTGGACCAGAGGAGGATCAGCACGGCCGTCACGGCCGCCGACCCGGCTCCCCAGACGACGCGGGTGCGGGCCTGGGAGGATAGCGCGGGTCGGGAGCGCGGGCCGGTGCGGGACTTGGCGGGCACGAGGGTAGGATACGTTCGGCAGGCGCTCGCGGCGAGAGCCTTCGGTGCCGGACCGCCTGCCGCCGGACCGCCGCCGCGTCAGACGACCGGCAGATCGACCTGTGGATCCCTCGGCGTGACCTCGATGTCCTCCTCGCCGATCACCACGTTCACCTCGCTCCGCACGCCTGCCTCCCCGGGGAGGTACACGCCGGGCTCCACCGAGAAGCCGACGCCCGGAATGAGCAGCCGGTCGTCGTAGGTCTCGGTGTTGTCGATGGGCGGCCCGAAACCGTGCAGGCCGTAGCGGTCGATCGAGTGACCGGTGCGCGCCACCGTGCGGTCGGCCAGGCCGGCCGCCGAGATCACCTGGAGCGCCGCGGCGTCCGCCTCGGCGCCACGTATCGGGGCGCCGCTCTGCGCCCGGGAGCGGATCAGATCCAGCGCCGCGTCGCGCGCCGAGCGCACTACGGTCCAGAGCCGCGCATCGCGCGCGGAGGGCGCGCCGATGGCCGCCATCCAGGTCTGGTCGGCGTAGATGCCGCCCGGCTCCGTGGCCCAGAGATCGAGCAGGAGCAGCGCGCCGCGCACGATGGGCGCGCTCGCCTCGGCGGTCGGATCGTAGTGGGTCCGCGCGGCGTTGGGTCCCCAGCTCACGCTTGGTCCGCTCTCGGTCACGAGCCCCGCGCGATCGAACCGCTCGCGCACCCACACCGCGAGCGCGTGCTCGGTGAGGGGATCGCCGCCGGCGGCCCGGCTCCCGGCCAGGGCCAGCGCCTCGCGCGCGATCGTCGCGATGGCCTCCGCCGCCCGGCGATGGGACGCACGATCCGCGGGCGACCACACCGAGCAGTAGCGGGTGACCAGCTCCCCCGACGGCACCAGCGTCGCCCCCAGCTCGCGCAGGAACTCGGCCACCCCCAGCGGCACGCCATCGAGGTAGGGGATGGCGCCATGTGGTGACCAGTCGACCGCGATCCGCTTCCCGCGGACCATCGTGCCGAGCTCCTTCGCGAGCTCCTCGCGCCTCACCCACACACGCTTGGGCCACGCCTCCGGCCACGCGCGCCAGAGCTCCGCATCCACCGCGTGCACCAACGCCACCGGTGGCCCCGAGGGCGGAATCAGCACGTACACCCGCCGCGAGCCCACGATCTCCGCGCCGAGCACCGCGGCCGCGATCGGGTTCCGGCCGCGGAAGTCGAACAGGAGCCAGCCGTCGATGCCCGCCTGGGCAATGAGCGGCTGGAGGCGGGGGAGGTCGTTCGGAGTGATCATCGGGTCCGTGGGTTAGTGGGAGTCACCCTGAGCGAAGCGAAGGGGACATGCGTCGGGGCATGTTCCCTTCACTACGTTCAGGGTGACTCCGCACGTTCAGGGTGACTCCGCGCCTCACTGCGCCCCCGTTGTCTGCGGCGCCTCGACCCACCGGGTGAAGACGTAGTAGTTCTGGTCCACCCGGAACGCATCCGGCCGCTCGAGCGCGAGCGCGGTGGTCTGCCACTGCTCGGTGGGCGTGAGCTTCACCGACTGATCCTTTCCCGTCAGCACCCGGATCGGCATGTCGAACCCGGGGATCACGTCGGCCCAGCGATAAGTGAGGTTCGACCCGTCCAGCCGGTACTCCAGCGTCGGCACCTGCGTGGTGGTGAGATACTGCTGGAACACCCGGCTCAGATCCACGCCCGAATGAGCACTGAAGTAGTCCTGGATCTGCCTGCCGGTCACGATCCGGTGCGCGAACTCCGCGTTCACGCCGCGCAGCACCGCACGCCAGATGCTGTCGTTGCCGACCACCTGGCGGATGGTGTGCAGCATGTTCCCGCCCTTGTAGTACATGTCGAGCGGTCCTTCGGCGTTCACCCCGTACGGGCCCACGATCGGCCGATCGTTCTTGATCAGCTTGCGGGTGCCGATCACGTACTCCGCCCCCGCGGCGGTCCCGTAGCGGCACTCGGTGTACAGCGACTCCGAGTAGTTGGCGAAGCTCTCGTGCACCCACATGTCGGCCACGTCGGCGGTCGTGATGCTGTTGCCCCACCACTCGTGGGCGCTCTCGTGGATCACGATGAAGTCCCAGGTGAGCCCCCATCCCGTGCCCGAGAGATCGGTTCCCTTGTACCCGTTCTGATAGCCGTTGCCGTAGGCCACCGCGCTCTGGTGCTCCATGCCGAGGTGGGGCGCCTCGATCAGCCGATAGCCATCGCGGTACCACGGATAGGGGCCGAACCAGCTCTCGAAGCACTTGAGCATCGGCTTGACCTGCCGCCACTGCTGCTCGGCGGCCTCGAGATGCGAGGCCAGCGGGCGGTAGTCGAGCGTGAGCACCCCGCCCTCGCCGGCGTAGGTGTCGGTGAACTCCGCGTAGCGGCCGATGTACGGCGCCACGTCGTAGTTGTTGATCGGGCTGGTGACGAACCACTCCCACGTGGTCCACCCCCCCGGTTCCCGGGTCACGCCGCGCAGCCGGCCGTTGGCCACTACCTGCAGCGAGTCGGGCGCGGTGATGGCTATCCGCTGGCTGTCGGGCTCGTCGGCCTGGGTGTCCTTGTTGGGCCACCATACGCTCGCGCCCAGACCCTGGCAGGCCGTGGAGATCCAGGGATGGCCTTCGGAATCGCGGGCCCAGATGAGGCCGCCGTCCCACGGCGGCTTGACCGCCACGGTGGGCCGCCCGTGGTAGTAGACGGTGACGGTGCGGGTGGCGCCGCGCGGCTGCTTGGCCGAGACGTTCACGAAGAACGCGTTGCCATCGCGCCGATAGGTGAGCCGGCGGCCGTCCTGCAGGACGCTGTCGATCTCGAGCGGGGTCTGGAGGTCGATCTGCATCGCTCGGGCCGGGCCGGTGACGCGGTAGGTGATCCCGTTCCAGCCGCGGATGGTGCTGTCGGCCGGGTCGAGCCGCACGTGCAGGTCGTAGAACACGACGTCCCACCAGGCCCGCTCCGGCGTGATACTGCCGCGCAGGGTATCGGCGTGGGTGTAGACGTGTTCCTGGGCGGTGAGCGGTGCCGCGGCCGGCAACAGCGCCAGCATCAGGAAGCGAAGGCGTGACAGGTTCACTCGATGGTCCCGGATCGGCCCGTGAAGCGATGGGAGTGGACGGCGACGACGCGCCGGTATCCTACCACCGCCGGCGGTGCGGTGGTAGCACGCCCGCTCTACGGCGTATCCGGCTGATGGTTTCGAAGCGACACGCGGCAGCGGGACGGCGTGGCGCGCCCGCTTGCCGCGCCGGTGATGAGGCGCGACATTTGGTCGCGAACCACATGACATCGCCCTCCGCCGCGCTCCCATCGACGTGATCCATCCGATTCGAGCCGCCCTCATCCTGGGCGTCGCGCTGGCCGCTATGGCCGGCCCGGGCGCCGCACAGGCGCCCGACGACCCTCGCGCGGTCGCGCGCCTTGCCCTGCGCGCCGTCGAGGGCGACAGCGCGGCG
>DATEJD010000411.1:0-5485 GCA_035278325.1 Gemmatimonadales bacterium
CGCTGTCGCGATCTCACCAGACTCGGCATGATAGGAGGGTGAAGAGGCTCGGAGTCCTCCGTGTCTTCCGTGCTTCCGTGGTGAATGTAGCTAACCCGTGAACCGGAACCCGGCGCGATCTCTACCGCCTGCCCGCGCTGAGCTACCGCCTTACCGCCTGCCCGCCTTACCGCCTTCCGTCACACACTCGTAACCCATCCCGCCTAAACTCATGTCCATGTGCTCCGCTCTCCTCCCGACACACCTCCGGCTTCGGAAATCGTCCATGAACCCCGTCCACACCCTGGCGCCGCTCCTGCTCGCGGCTCCTCTCGCCCCGCTCGCCGCGCAGGCCGCTGCCCCCACGGCCTACCATGTGACCCACGACATCAAGCTGGGCGGCGACGGCCGCTGGGACTACGTGACGCTCGACTCTGTGGGGCACCGCCTCTTCATCGCGCGCCAGAACCGGGTGATGGTGGTGGACCCCAAGTCCGGCAAGCTGCTCGGCGAGATCCCGGGCCTGGACGGCGCCCACGGGACAGCGATGGCCTACGCCGCCGGCCACGGCTTCGCTACCTCGGGCCGCGACGGTAGCGTCACCATGTTCGATCTCAGCTCCCTCAAGGTCCTGGCCCGCATCAAGGCGGCCGACGACGCCGACGCCATACTCTACGACCCGTCGTCGAAGCGCATCTTCACCTTCAACGGCGACGCCAACAGCTCCACTGCCATCGACCCCGAGTCGGGCAAGGTCATCGGCAGCATCGCCCTCGGTGGCAAGCCGGAATTCGGCGTGTCGAGCGGCTCGGGCAGGCTCTACGTGAACATCGAGGACAAGGGCGAGATCGCCGAGCTCGACCCGGACAAGCTCCAGGTGCTCCGGCGCTGGCCGCTCGAGGGCTGCGAGGAGCCCACCGGCCTGGCGATCGACCGGGCGAACGACCTGCTGTTCAGCGTCTGCCACAGCAAAGTCATGGCGATCTCAGACGCGCGCGCCGGCCGTACCATCGCGGACGTGCCGATCGGCGGCGGGGTGGACGGCGCCGCGTTCGATCCCGGCACCCGCCTCGCGTTCGCCTCCAATGGCGACGGCACCATCACCGTGGTGCACGAGGACAGCCCCACGACCTTCCACGTGGTGTCCACCGCCACGACGCGGCGCGGCGCGCGCACCATGACACTGGACCCGCGGACCCACCGGCTCTACACCGTCACGGCCGACTTCGGCGAGACGCCGGCACCAACGGAGAGCGATCCGCACCCGCGACCGAGCCTGCTGCCCGGTACCTTTTCGTTGCTCGTGCTCGAGCCGTGAACGCTTGGATGGTCACGGTGGCTCCGTGGCGGCGGAGTTGGTGCGGCCCTTCACCACGAAGGCACGAAGGACACGAAGGCCTCCATGCTCCTTCCGGCCTCCTCTCATTCCGCGCGAGAGAAGATCGTCCCGATATTTTTTGGTGGGGAAGGGGCGGGCACCCCAAATCACTGTCGAGATCTCACCAGACTCGGCATGAGAGGAGGGTGAACGGGCTCGGAAGCTTCCGTGTCTTCCGTGCTTCCGTGGTGAAAGGCCAGCGATCTCAAACCAATGACAGCGCCCGGCGCGATCTCTCCCCGCCTGCCCGCCCTGAGCTGCCGCCTTACCGCCCTACCGCCTACCCCCTGTCCGCCTCCTCCGCTCCTCCAGCTCCCCAAACGTCTCCACCAGCACCGGCACGATCAGCAGGGTCACCAGCGTCGACACCACCAGCCCGCCGATCACCGCCAGCGCCAGCGGCCGCTGCAGCTCGGCCCCGGCGCCGAGGCCGAGCGAGAGCGGGACCAGGCCCGCCAGCGTGCAGACGGTGGTCATGAGGATCGGACGGAGTCGCACCCGGCCCGCGTGCGCCAGCGCCGACGCCGTGTCCTCCCCCCCATCCGACGCATGGTGGGCCGCGTCGAGCAGCAGGATCCCGTTCTTGACGATGAGGCCCACCAGCAGGATCAGCCCCATGAAGCTCGACACGTTGAAGGGCACGCCGGTGATCCCCAGCATGAGAAGCGCGCCCGTGACGCCGAGCGGCACCGCGATGATGATCGCGAGCGGGCCGCGGAACCCGCCGAACTGCGCCACCAGGAGCAGCAGCACCGCGCCGATCGCGAGCGCGAGCACGCCGAGCAGCTCGCGGAACGACGCCTGCTGGCTCGCGTACTGTCCGCCGATCTCGAGCGTGACGCCGGCCGGGAGTGCCACCCGCCGGATGGCGCGCCGGACATCGCCCATCACGCCGCCCAGGCTCCGCCCGCTGGTCCGGCCGGTCACCGCGACGTAGGGGCGGAGGTTCTCGCGCAGCAGCTCGCTCGCGGCGCCGGTGTCGCGCACCTGGCCCAGCTGCCCCAGCGGAAGCCAGCCTTTGGGGCCCACGATCGGCACCCGCGCCAGCGCGTCGCTATGGTAGCGCACGCTGTCCGGGAGCCGCACCCGGATCGGCACCAGGCGGTCGGGCTCCCGCGCGGTGCCGGCGTCGGCGCCGAACATCGCCGCCCGCGCCTGCGCCTGCACCGCCGCGGTGGTGAGGCCGAGCCGGGCCACTCGCGCGGGGTCCACCTCCACGAGCCGCTCGGGGTTGGGGCCCTGCACGCCGTCGAACAGGTCCACCAGCCCGGGCGTGGGCTCGATCGCTTTCGCCACCCGCTGGGCCGCCCGCTCGGCGGCGGCCTGGTCGCGGCTGAACAGCTTGAGCTCGATCGGCTCGGGCGCGCCGGCCAGGTCGCCGATCACATCCTGCATGAGCTGCACGAACTCCACTCGCACCGCCGGCGCCCGCTCCTCCGCCTTGGCGCGCACGCGATCCATCACGTCGTACACCGACGGCCGCTGGCCGCGCGGCTTGAGCAGCACCGTAAAGTCGCCCCGATTGGGCGACGTCGCGGCGAACCCCAGCTCGCTCCCGGTGCGCCGGGTGAACGCCTGCACCGCCGGGTCGGCGAGCAGGATGCCCTCGAGGATCCGGACCTGCCGGTCGGTCTCGGACAGCGCGGCGCCGGGCGGCGCCCAGTAGTCGAGGATGAACCCGCCCTCGTCCATCTCCGGCAGGAAGCCGGTCCCGATGACCCGCGTGAGCCCGTAGCCGAGCGCGAGCAGCCCCACGCACGCGCCGACCGCCACGCCCCGGTGCCCCAGCATCCACGCGATCCCGCGCGCGTAGCGCTCCTCCAGCGGCCGGAGCCTGAGCCGGGGAAGAAGGTGCCGCCCCGGCGCCACCTGGCGCTCGGCGCGCTCCGCCTGCGACGCCCACTGCGCCACCACCGCCGGGATCAGCGTCATGGCGAGCACCAGCGACAGCAGCACAGCCACCGCGAGCGCGATCGCGAACGACCGGAAGAACTCGCCCACCACGCCCGTGAGCAGGCCCAGCGGCGCGAACACCACCACGGTCGTGAGCGTCGAGCCCGCGACCGGACCGAAGATCTCGTCGGTGCCGCTCCGCACGACCTCCGCCGGCGGCTGGTCGGGATGGAGGGCCAGACGCCGCTCGATGTTCTCCACCACCACCACGGCGTCGTCGATGATGATGCCGATTGCCACCGCGAGCCCGCCCAGGCTCATGAGGTTGAGCGAGTCGCCCGCGAGGTCCAGGCCCAGCATCGTGATCGCGACCGTGAGCGGGAGGCTCAGCGCGGCCGCGGCGGTGGTGCGCCACTCGCCCAGGAACAGGAGCAGCACCAGCACCGCGAGCGCTCCGCCGATGAGCATCGCGTCGCGTACGCTGCCGATCGAGGCCCGCACCAGCGCCGCCTGATCGTACACCGACTCCAGCCGCACGCCCGCCGGAAGCAGCGGGCGGATCGAGTCCATGGCCGTCTGCACCGCGGTCTGGAGTCGAAGGGTGTTGCCGTCGGGCTGGCGGGAGATGTTGACCAGCGCCGCGGGCCGGCCGTTCCCGGCCACCAGCTGGAACAGGTCCTGGGCGCCGTAGCTCACCGTGCCCAGGTCGGCCACCCGCACCGGGCGCGGTCCGGTCTCCTTCACCACGATCTGCCCCACCGCCTCCGGCGTGTTGGTGAGCCCCGAGACCACGATGGCGTACTGCCGGTAGTCGCGGTCGACCCGCCCCGCCGCGTCGGCGGTGTCGGTCGCGTTGATGGCCTGCGCCACCTGATCGACGCTCACACCGTTGGCGCTGAGCCGGCCGGGGTCGAGCAGCACCGCGATCTCGCGCACCCGTCCGCCCTGCACTTCGACCGTGCCCACATCCGGCAGGCCCGCGAGCCGGGGTCGCACCGTGAACTCGGCCAGGTCACGCAGCACCAGCGGGTCGGCGCCGGTGAGCTGGTACTGCAGCATCGGGAACACCGACGGCGTGAGTCGCTCGGCGCTCAGGTCGAGCCCACCGGGGAGCGAGGTGCGCGCGGCGGCCAGGCGGCCCTGCACCTGGCTCAGCGCGAACTGCATGTCGGCGTCGGGACGGAAGTCGAGGCTCAGCTCCGCCGCGCCGCGCACCGTGAGCGTGCGGATGCGCCGGAGCCCGATGATCCCGCTCAGCGCCTCCTCCAGCGGGCGGGTCACCGCCACGGTCATCTGCTCGGCCTCGAAGGTGCCGCCCTTCGCGAGCACCACGATCCGCGGGTAGGTGACCTCGGGGTAGATGCCGGCTGGGATGGTGAACAAGGCCCAGAGGCCGCCCGCGGCGAGCAGCGCGACGGCGAGGTAGACCGCTGCCCGGTGGCGAAGGAAGAAGCCGGTGAGCCTCACGGCGAGGCTGCGCGCGCGGCCGGAACCACGTGCATGCCGTCCTCGAGCCCGAACGCGCCGGTGGTCACCACCCGGTCGCCCGGGCGGAGATCGCCCTGGACCTCGGTGCGCCCGCCGGCGCGGAGGCCGCGGGTCACTGGCCGCGCGTGCGCCACCGAGTCGGGGCCGACGACGAACACCACGGTGCTGTCGCCTTGGAGCACGAGCGCCGAATCCGGCGCCACCAGCACGTTGGTCCGGACTCCGAGCCGGATTCGCGCGGTGGCCGAGGCGCCTGGATGGAGCCGCGCGGCGCGGTTGGGCACCCGGATCACGGCCTCGCCCGCGTTGGTGGCCGTGTCCACTCCGGGGGCGAGCGCCGCCAGCCACCCGCGCGCGACCGCCGTGTCGCCGTCCTGCACCACCTCCACCGGGAGGCCGGTCCGGAGCCGCCCCAGCTCCGGCGCGGGCACCGGCACGGCGAGGTCGAGCGTGTCGGGCGACACCACTTGGGCCAGCGGCGCGCCCGCGTCCACCCGCTCGCCCCGCTGGACCGCGATCTCCTGCACCCGGCCCGAGAGCGGGCTCCTGATTTGGGTGCGCGCGAGGAGATCGTGCGCCGCCGAGCTGGCGGCGCTCGCCTGGCGCGCGCTCGCGGCGGCCTCCTCCGCCTGCCGAGCGGAGGTGATGCCGTCGCTCAGGAGCTGCTGCTGGCGGGTCGCCTCGCGCTGGGCCTGCGCCGCCGCCTCCGCCTTCTGAGCCGCCTCGGCCGCGAGCTCGGGCACCTCC
>DATEJD010000412.1:0-14272 GCA_035278325.1 Gemmatimonadales bacterium
GGGCGGTGGGATCGCTGGCGGTTCGCCATCCGGCCGCTGCGCCGCGCTGAGTCCGCGCACTTCGGATTCGCCCGGCAGAACGGCCCGGCTTCGTCGAGAGGCGGCAAGCCAACGGGGAAGCGGATGAGATCATCCGCTCCCCCGCTGTTTGTTGACCTACTGGCCGAGATTCGTTCAGCGACACTCGCTCGACAACGCTCGCTCAACGACACTCGCTCAACGAAGGGACCGTGGCGCCACTGAGGAAGAGGTGTTCGGCCCGGCCACGACCGGAAACGAATGGCCATCGACCTCAGCAGCGCACACGGACGAGCGAATCACCCGCACTCGCTGAAGCCGCACACGTGGCACTTCATGCACCCCTCGGCGAACTCGAGCTGCGAGCCGCAGTCGGGGCACGCGCCCGACAGCGTCTCCTGCATGCCGCCGAACACCATCTGCTCGCCCCCCGCGCTGGTATAGGCCACCCGCGGCGCGATTGCCGACGCGTCTTCCGCCTGAGCCGCGGCGCCGGGCAGCAGCTCCTGCTGGATCCCCTGCTTCTCCTGCATCCAGCGCTCGATCGCGATGCCGACCGCGTCGGGCACCGACAGGATCTTGTTGGGCCCGAGGCCGATCACGCGGTCGGAGCTGATGCCGCGGAGCTGGCGGTAGATCTCCTTCATCGGAATCCCCGAGCGCAGCGCCAGGCTGATCAGGCGGCCCAATGCCTCCACGTCGGCCATCAGCGCGCCGCCGGCCTTGCCGAGGCTCATGAACACCTCGAACGGCTGCCCGCGATCGTCCTCGGTGATGGTGACGTACAGGGTGCCGAGCGGGGTCTCGAGCCGCCGGGTGGCCCCACGGAGCAGCTCGGGCCGGGAGCGCTTCTGGCGCCGCTGCAGATTCTCCGCCTCGAGGTCGTGCACCATGCGCCGCAGGCGGTCGTTCTCGGCCTCGAGCTCGGCGAGCTGGCCCTTGAGCTCGGAGACAGCGGCCAGCGCGGCGCGATCGCCCGACGCCGCGGCCACGCCGGCCAGCTGCGCCAGGTCGGCCCGGGCCTCAGCCTTGCCGCTCGAGGTGGCCTGCTCCTGCACCTTCTTGGCGGTCGACCCGGTGCTCAGCACCTGCATGTCCCGGCTGCCGTCGCGATAGACCGTCACACCTTTGCAGTTGAGGTGATAGGCCAGGCGGTAGATCTCCTCGACGTATTCCTCGCTCGCATCGTTGGCGAAGTTGCAGGTCTTCGAGATGGCGCTGTCGTTGTACTCCTGGAACGCCGCCTGCATCCGGATGTGCCACTCGGGCTTGATGTGGTTGGCGGTGACGAACACCCGCTGCCACTTCTCCGGCACCTCGGGGAACGCGATATGGCCCGCTTCCGCGATCCGCCGCATCAGGTCCTCGGAGTACCAGCCCTCCTCCTTCGCGATGGCGACGAAGTCCTCGTTCACGTCCGGCATCAGCACGCCGGCCTGATTCCGCATAAAGGCGACGGCGAACAGCGGCTCGATCCCCGAGCTGCACCCGGCGATGATGGAGATGGTGCCCGTGGGCGCCACGGTGGTGACGTTGCAGTTCCGGAGCCGGCGCGCGGGACGCACGCGCTCGCCCTTGGGGCCGCGGGCGGCGGTCTGATCCGGTCCCCAGATGCTGCGCTCCCATTCGGGGAACACGCCACGCTCCTTGGCCAGCCGCTCGCTCTCGACCTTGGCCTCCTCGTCCACGAACTGCTGGATCTTGCGGCCAAGCTCCACGCCTTCGTCAGAGTCGTACGGAATGCCCAGCTTGACGAACACGTCCGCCAGCCCCATCACCCCGAGGCCGATCCGGCGGATCCGCTGCGCCAGGTCGGTGATCTCCTGGAGCGGGTACTGGTTGGCGTCGATCACGTTCTCGAGAAAGTGGGTCGAGCTGTGGATCACCTTGCGCAGGGCGTCCCAATCGATCCGCCCGTCCGTCACGAATACGCCGAGGTTGATCGAGCCGAGGTTGCAGACGTCGTACGGAAGGAGGGGCTGCTCACCGCAGGGATTGGTCGCCTCGTAGGAGCCGAGATGCGGGACGGGATTGTAGTAATTGGCCTTGTCGATGAAGAACACGCCCGGCTCGCCGGTCTTCCAGGCCCCATGGATGATCTTGTCCCAGACCTCGCGCGCGCGGAGCTGGCCCACGACCTTGCCGGTCTTGGGATGCTTGAGATCGTACATCCCGTCGGCCTCGACGGCCGCCATGAAGGCGTCGGTGACCGCGACTGAGATGTTGAAGTTGGTGATCTTGCTCGTGTCGTCCTTGCAGGTGACGAACTCGAGGATGTCCGGATGGTCCACCCGCAGGATGCCCATGTTGGCGCCCCGCCGGGTGCCGCCCTGCTTCACCACGTCGGTCGAGGCATCGAACAGGCTCATGAACGAGACCGGACCCGAGGCCACACCCATGGTGCTCCGGACGATGTCGTTCTTAGGCCGGAGCCGGGAGAAGCTGAAGCCGGTGCCACCGCCGCTCTGGTGCACCAGCGCCATCGCCCGGAGGGTGTCATAGATGCCGCTCTTCCCGTTGGAGAGCGCGTCGTCCACCGGCAGGACGAAGCAGGCGCTCAGCTGACCCAGCGGGCGCCCGGCGTTCATCAGGGTGGGCGAGTTGGGCACGAACTGCCGCCTGGCCATGAGCCCGTAGAACTGCTGCGCCAGCTCCTCCACCGCGGCCACCGGGACGCCATACCGCCGATCGGCCTCCGCGATCGTCCGCGCCACACGCCAGAACAAGTCCTCGGGCGACTCGACCGGCGCACCGGCGTCATCCTTGATCAGGTACCGCTTCTCGAGGACCGTGATGGCGTTGGGCGACAGCGAAAGCGCGTCCCGTGGGGTGGACGGATTCATGGAGCTCCCCGCAAGCGAATGTAAGGAAGAGAAAGGAGTGCAGAGCCTGCACTACGGAACCAGTCGAGTCCAGAGTCCAGCCTTGCGCCCAGCATCCCTGCCAGCCTGCCCCGCGACATGCGCGTCCGACGTTCAGCACCGCCACCCGCAGAAACGGATGGCCAAACTAGGTCAACCACAGAAGCGGCACAATAGCGTGTAAAAATCGCGTAACTGCGTGCGATGGGTGTTCCCACATCACAAATATAACTCCATGTGGATGTGTGGATTGCGTGGATAGGGTGTGGTGTGGAAATGAGGAAGGCCGATAGGGCGATAAGCCGATAGGGCGATAGGGCGATAGGAGGTGCGCTGGCCCGTGCTGTCATCCCGAGCGAAGCGAGGGATCTTCTCAGCCGGGGCTCGAAACCCGGTGGAGAAGATCCCTCGCTTCGATCGGAATGACCGCGCCGACGCCTTTCCGCCGTCCTATCGCCCTATCGTCCTATCGTCCTAATTCACCGCCCCCCGCCGTCGCCAAGGGATACTGCCCCGCCCGATGCGCCCGCGCCTGCTGGACGTAATGCGACCAGGTCTCCGTGATCCGCTGGCTCAGGGCCGCATCGACCGTGCGAACGATCCGGCCGGGCACGCCCATGACCAGCGACTTGGGCGGCACCTGCATGCCCTCCGGGATGACCGCGCCCGCGGCGACGACGCTGCCCGTCCCGATCCTGACGTGGTTCAGCAGCACGCTGCCCATCCCGATGAGGCATTCATCTTCCACGGTGCAGCCGTGGAGAATGACGCGGTGCCCCACGCCGACGCGCCGGCCGATCGTGCACGGCGCGTCGTCGTCCACGTGCGCGATCGTGCCGTCCTGCAGACAGGTCTCCGCGCCGATCACGATGGGTGCCATGTCGGCCCGAAGCACCGACCCATACCACACGCTGGAGTCCGGCCCGAGGGTGACGTCGCCCATGACGGCGGCGCCCGGCGCGATGAACGCCGTGGGATGGATGGCGCCGCTCACTTCGGCGCCGGCGGGAACAGCATCTGGGTCCAGGCCTCGACGGGCGAGCCGTCCTTGAGTGCCGGATGCCAGGTCATGCTCCAGACGAAATTGCGAACCGCGCGCTCGAACGTGGCGTCGTTGGAGGGTCGGAGGCGAGACACGTCCACCGTGCGTCCCTCGGTGGAGACCTTGACCCACAGGAGCGATGGCCGCGGGGTCTCGGTCACCTCCTCCGGCACCGGCACGAAGGGCGGGTTGACCGGCTTGGGCCGCTCATCGAAGCAGGATCCGTCCGAGTTATAGCCCGGTCCCGGGTCGCACCGGCCGGCGGTCCGCGCGAGAACCCGCTCGCGGCGCGGCAGCACGGGCGAGCCGAGCGGCGAGAGCTGCGGGTTGAGCTCGGTAATCTCCCCCGGCCGTACCACGATGGTATCCGAGTAGAAGTTGAACCGCGGCGCCGACACCGCGACCGCGTGCGGTCCGGGCGGCAGACGGGTCATCGGCTCGCTCACCGGCTTCTCGTCGATCATCACGGTCGACCCGCGGGGCAGGCCCACCACGCGAATCCCGCCGCTGTCTCCGGAGACGGCAGCGGGGGTGCTGCTGGTCGGCGCTGTCGTATCGCTGGCGGGAGACGCCGGGGTGGGCGGCACAGGTGGCGCGGTCGCGATTCCAGGCGAATTGGAGCCGCCCGTCCCACCGGATGCCCGGGCGCTGTCGCTCGGGAGAGCGGGCGTCTTCGCAGCGGTGGTGTCGCGGAGCGGAGCCGTGTCCCGCGCGGACGCGGCGGAGTCGGGACCTTCCACCGCGGGGGCGAAGCCATGCGAGCGGTAGTAATAGAAGGCCCCACCGCCACCGCCAAGAACGGCCAGCACCAGCCAGAGCCAGGCCCAGGATCCTGACCCGCCACGCATGGCGAGCGACCGGTCGGCCACCCGGCGCGGTACGTCGCGCCGCTCGCGCGGGGTGGCGCGCCGGTTGACCAGCGGCGACTCGATCGGGGTGGTCGGCTGGCTCGCGATGGGCGGCATCCCCCCGACCGGGCTGGGCACCGTGGCGGCGCTGGACGACCGTCCGCCACCGACCATCGCCGCGGCGGCCGAGGCCCGCACCGTCCCCGGCGCGGCGATGGGCTGTCCCTGGATCGACGCCACCAGCTCCTCGCAGCTCTGGAACCGGTCCGCCGGATCCTTCATCAGCATCCGCTTGATCACCTCGAAAATCCGGCGCTCGTCGGCGGTGATCAGCGAGGGCGTCGGGATCGGCTCGGTGATGTGTTTGTAACCGATCGAGAAGCTGTCCTCGCCATCGTAGGGCACCACGCCCGCGAGGCACTGGTAGGCGACGACGCCGAGACTGTAGATGTCGCTTCGGCCGTCGATCGACTGCGCCCGCGCCTGCTCGGGGCTCATGTAGTGCGGCGTGCCGATCGACATGCCGGTGCCGGTCAGCTTCTGTCCCGAGGCGGCCTTCGCGATCCCGAAGTCGGTCAGCAGGCACTGGCCGAACTCGTCGAACATGATGTTGTCGGGCTTGATGTCGCGGTGGACAATGCCCCGCTGCGCGGCGTATCCCAGCGCGCTGCCGGCCTCCAGCAACAGCCGGCGGATCTCGGGCGGCGTGAGCTTCTTCCGCTCCTGCAGGACGGTGGAGAGCGAGCCGCCCCGCAGGAACTTCATGACGAAGTAGATGACCCGGCCGGACCGGCCGACGCGGTAGATCGGGATGATGTTGGGATGCTCGAGCTGCGCGGCCGTGCGGGCCTCCCGCTGAAAGCGCTCGACGAATTCGGCGTCGAACGCGAGCGAGAACGGCAGGACCTTGATGGCCACCTCGCGCTCGAGCTGGCGGTCCCTGGCCCGATAGACCAGCGCCATGCCACCCCGGCCGAGCTCCTCGATGATCTCGTACTCGGCCGCGAGGGCCTCGCGCACGAGATCGGTCTCCTGGAGCGCACCCGTCGCGATGGCGTGGACAGGTGTCGTCGCCATGAGATCGAGGCCGCAGGATGGACAGAACTTGGATTTACCGGTGATCTCGCTTCCGCAGCGGGAGCAGAACATGCGCGCAAGCTACCCTTCCGACCCCGGGAGTCAAGCGGAAACCCGTGGCGTTCCGCGATATCCGTTGCGTACGGCACGAGCCAAACGGCACTTGTGGGCCGCTGCAGGGGCAACGGGGGTGGCACGTCCCATGCAGCCCCGGCCCGGACGGCGCCAACTCCCCCTGCTCGGCGACCTTAGCTCCGACAAGCGCACCACTGGAGACCGACGTGGTCCCGTATCATACGATCGCCTTCAGCCAGCAGAAGCTGCGGGCCGCCCTCCGCCGCGCGGCCGGCCAGGATCCCGCGTTCACCTACGGGTTCGTGGTCCACTCGCGCCGGCAGAGCGACCACCCTACGCTGGGCCTCATCACCCTGCATGGCGAGAGCCTGCCGCTGAACGAGCGGCTGCTCAAGGCGCTGGACGGGGCCGCCCTCTGGCTGTTCGGGCATGCCCGGATCACGCTCGGCTCGGGCAACGCCGTGGCCGGCTCGGAAAACAGCAAGGCCGATCCGATGGACCGGCCGCTCTCGTCGCTCCTCATGCACATCGCCACCTTCGACACCAGCGCGGGCATCACCCAGCATCTGGTTCAGGTCGAGGCCCAGGTCAAGGCCGAGACGCTGGTGCAGCCGCTGCTGGTACTGACCCACAGCCGCCCCGCCGCCTGGCCCCTCTGACCGATAGAGAGTCATCCTGAGCGAAGCGAAGGAGACATGCCCCGACGCATGGCCCCTTCGCTGCGCTCAGGGTGACGGCTGCTGGACCCTCCCAGATACAGCCTAGTCCGGCACCACCTGGAACGGCTGTACCCGCTGGTCCTTCCGTCCCTGGTCGTCGGCCACGGTCATCTCCAGCACATAATTGCCGGGCTTGAGCCGATCGAGTTGCAGGCCGCGGTGTGCTGATTCCACCGGCGCGGTGGCCTGGGCGTCGAACTTGAGGCTCAGCGCGGCACCTCCACCGCCGAAGATCTTGCGGAACAGTCCGCCGCCCCCTCCCTGCCGGCGGACCGCGAGACGCACCTCGTACGGCCTCCCGCTTTCCAGGCCGCTGACCTCGTAGTAGAGCTGCATCTCGTCGCTGCGCTTGAAGGTCTGCAGCGGGTTGAACAGCACGGTGTCCTGCTCGGTGCGCCGCCAGGTGAGATTGGCGCTCAGGCTTCCCAGGACCAGGTCGCTGAGCGAGAGACCGTTCGGCCCCTCGTTCACCCGCACGGTATCGCGCGGGAGCACGATGCCCGCGTCCTCGCCCTGCTGGATCGCCAGACGATACTCGTAGCGGCCCGACGGGACGGGAACCGCCACGCGGCCGACCAGGTTCTCGCCATCGGGCACCGGCTCGGGCGCCACGAAGTGGCGGGTAGTGTCCAGTGCGGCGACCACGTGCCCGCTCAGGTCGTTGGCTTCGAACCGCAGCCGAACCGAGTAGAGGTACCCGCGCGTGACCGTGACGGGCTCGAGGCCCTTCCCGGCAATGGCGTAGGTGATCTGGACCAGAGAGCCGGCGGAGTCGCGTCCCACCGCCAGCACGTCGGTTCGCACCCGCAGGTCCTGCGCGAAGCGCAGCTGGTAGCTGTCGGTCGTCGTGCCGATGGCGATGCTCGCCTGCCCCATCCGCCGCTCCTGCGCCTGATACTGCCCGCTCCCGATCTGCCCGGCCGATTGCAGCCGGCCGTAGATCGGCGAAAGCTGCTCCCGCGAGAGCAGCAGCTGCTCGGCCACCGGATTCTGTCCCGCCTTATCCTCGCGCAGCGCGATCTGCTGGCTGAACCCGAGCACGTCGAACAGGCTCTCCACCAGCTTGAAGTCCTGCACGTCCTCGCGGGCGACGAAATGGAACAGCAGGTCGCCCTCGGGCCGGGTATAGCGCCACGACTCGTTGGGCTCGAGCCCGGGCGCGGCGTAGGTGGCGCGGCTCGAGGGCTCGCCGTGGCGGATATAGATCACGCCGCGGTCGTCGAAGTCCCGGCTGCCCGACCGGTAGCGCTCGACGATGTCGTAGTGGCGATTGAGGGCGGTGAGCTGGAAGTTCTTGCGGGCGTAGAACAGGCGGCGGTAGTGCTCGCGCAGTCGTTCGCCGTCCGAGCGGAGCTCGGCGCGGTCGCGGCTGGTCCAGAAGTTCTTGAGGTAGGCGACCCGCTGGGCGCCCCGCTGGCGATCGAACTCCCCCAGCACGCTGTCCGAGGCGATGGTCGCGAGGTCCGTGCGATAGGCGGCGACCGAGGTCGAATCGTCCGAGGCCGCGCCCTGGTAGTAGGGCTGCACCCCGTCGAAGCGGCCCAGCAGGAACAGCGTGCGAGCGATCTCGAGCTGGCCGAGGCTCGGGTTGGTGCCGCGGTCGAGGTAGCCGCGGAACGCGGCCAGGGCGGAGTCGCCGTCGCCCACTTCGCGCTCGACCCGGCCGCGCGCGAGCAGGACATCGGGCTCGTGCGCGGCCGGCGTGGAGGCCGAGCGCCGGAGCGCGTCGAGCGCGACGCCGAGCTTGATGTTGACCCGCTGCCGGAGCGCGGTATTCGACAGCTCCACCAGCCCGCGAGAGAAGCTCGGATCCACCTCGGCCGACTTGGCGAAGGCCATCGCCGAGCGGGTCAGCGCATCCTTGCCCAGCATGGTCTTGAGGCCGGTGATGAACGAGATCTGGGAGTCGCCCACGCCGTACTCGGCCAGGCCCATGCCGTACCAGGCGTAGGGCCAGGTGGGCTGAAGGTCGATGGCCCACTGGAACTCGGAGGCCGCGTCATCGAAGTGCGACTGCCCGCCGAGGTCACCCAGCCGCAGCGACAAAAACCCGAGCTTGAGATGAATGAAGGCGTTGTTGCGCTCGGCCTTGGCCTGGTCGATCGTCCGCCGCTCGACCGCGAGGAGGCCGGTCGAGTCGGAGGTGCCCGCGAGGGAATCCCGCCAGCGCTCGAGGTCGGCGCGCTCGTTCGGGGCCTGGGCGTGAAGGCGGGGAGCAAGAGCGGCGGCGATCAGCGCGACC
The DNA here is from genome assembly GCA_035278325.1 of Gemmatimonadales bacterium. Lineage (GTDB taxonomy): Bacteria > Gemmatimonadota > Gemmatimonadetes > Gemmatimonadales > GWC2-71-9 > CAVVWJ01. Next base: position 8,883 of record DATEJD010000412.1, read on the forward strand.
GCGAGAGCCGCGGGCCGCGAGCCGGGGACAACCATCAGCGACATCCTCATGCGGGCGATCCGGGAGGCGCCATCGACCGGCGCGGCGCACCGGTCAGGCGGCGGGATTCGCTCTAGGAGACGCCGCCACCTGACGGCGCACCACACCCCGGGCGAGGCTCAGGGTGCGCGGGCGGCGCTCTCCTTAAGATAGTCCCGTACACCATCGAGCACGGCCTGGGCGTAGCGGCGCCGCCCGTCGACCGAGCGGAGCGCCGCCTCCTGATCGGGCAGCATCATGAAGAGACCTTCCGTGAGAATGGACGGCATCCACGTGCCGCGGACGAGGGCCAGGTCGCCCCGGCCGATGCCGAGATCGCGGAGACCCAGCCGGCGCACCAGTGCGGCCTGCACCGCGCGGGCGAGCGGCACGCTCCGCGGGTGATTGTAGTACACGCTGGTCCCGTTGTTGACGAACGGATTGATCCCGTCGGGCAGCGCATTGTTGTGGATGGACACCAGCAGGTCGGCGTTGGCCTGCTCGGCCAGGTGCACCCTGGGCCACAGATCGATAGCGGTATCCGTAGTCCGCGTCATCAGGACCTTGGCGCCGGCAGCCTCGAGCAGCCGCTCGAGCTCGAGCGCGACGCCGAGGTTGGCCTCGGCCTCGCGGAGCCCGGTGGGGCCGAGGGCCCCCCCGGGCGGATGGCCCGCGTCCACCGCGATCAGCCGGCCCCGGAGCGGATCGCCCGGGTTGATCGGCGGGGGGCGCCGGATCTCGAGCACGAGGTCGCTCCGGCTCCAGCGCGCCTGGTAGCCCCACACGGGGCGGCTCAGCTCGAAGGTGAGCGTGACCTCGTCCGCGGCGGTCTGGCGCCAGCTCATCCGGCGTACCAGCGAGTCGGTGGGGCCGTACCGCATCCAGTCCACGTCGCCCGACGCGCCGTAGATGGTGACCTCGAGCGAGCGATCGCCCTCGTCGATTCGGAAGGGCACGCGCTGGCTGAGCGGAATCCGCACCGAGGCCCGGTCGGGATGCGGCGTGATGGCGATCGATCCCACGACCGCCGTAGGCGCCGGCCCGCCTCGCGCCACCGGCCGCGCTTCGGCGACCGGCACCCACGCCTCCGCCTCGCGAGAGAGTCGGAGTCGGAGGTCGCCGTTCCGGCGACCGGTGACAGCCGCCCGGGTCCCCGAGGGGAAGAACCAGGCATAGCTCCCGCCGGGGAGGGCGCGACCGACGGTGAGGCTGTCGGCCACGGCGCCCAGGGTCGTATCGTCGGCGAGCTCGGCCACGAGCGGCAGGCTGTCGAGCACCGCGACCTGCAGTGGCCAGCGGGCGCGCGCGGTGTCGGAGCCGACGATGGCCTCGACCATTGCCCAGGCCGTGTCGCGCGGCACGAGCGCGAAGGGGAGCGGGAGGACCGACCCGGGATCCGGGCCGACGGCGCGGCCGCGGAGCAGCCCGACGAAGCGGTCGCGGGCCACCGGCGTCGCGAGGCGCTGCGTGTCCCGGTCGAACGCGCGCACCCCTGTCGGCACTTCGATCGTTCCCGGCTGAGGCGTGAGCGGCACCACCGTTCCGTCCGGCAGCCGGAGCCGCACCTGCGCCCCTTCGGCGGCTCGTGCTCCCAGCGTCACGTACTCACCCTGACCGAGCCAGAGTTGCCCCACGGGCAAGAGCGACAGCGTATCGACCCAGGCCGCTCCAACCGTCAGCCGGCCCGCATCGGCGACCACGCGACGGACCGGGTAGTCCAGCGCGACGGAGTCCGTCGCGGTACGGGCCTCGATCCGGATGGCCATGATGCTGTCCTCCGGCAAGGCGACGTAGGCCAGCCAGGCACCGTTGGGCCACACCCGGGCCGGCTGCCCGTTCACGGTCACGCGAGCTTCGCCGGTGCCGGCGGTCCCGAACAGGAAGCTCGAGTCCCGGATCTGGAGGACCGCGTCGGGCGCGGGATATCTCACCACCAGCTGCAAGGGACCACGCACCGGAGCCACCGGCGGCAGTGCCCGCGATGGGGGAAGGGACTCGGTCAGGATGTGGGTCGCGGGCACGGGGACCACGGACGGGGGGCCGTGCGCCCGACAGGCGACGCCCAGGCCCACGGCGGTCAGGGCGGCCCAGCGAGGAAGGGGCATGGCTGCAAGGTACACATTGACTGAGACTTACAACAAGCGGACGTTGACGCTCCTGTGGGGGCGGCCTAGATTCGTCACACTTTTCCCGTCACCGAATGGATCATCGGAAGGAACCGCACGCGTGACGCTCCCGGTCCAGGTGTCCGTCTTTGGCAAGACCGATCTGGGGAGGACCAGGGAGCACAACGAGGACACGTTCCTGGTGGCCGACTTGAGCACCGGGAACGCCAGCCTGCACCCGGAAGTCCGCCAGCATGCGGTCGGACCGCGCGGCTCCCTCTTCATGGTGGCCGACGGCATGGGTGGTGCCGCTGCGGGCGAGCTGGCCAGCGCCATGGCCGCCGACCTCATCTACCACCATCTCGCCACCGCCTGGGTGAGCGACGACGACGCCTCCGCGGATCGCTTTGCGTTCCGCATGAAGGAGGCGGTCGAGCTGGCCAACCAGAAGATCTACGGCTACGCCCGAGAGCATCCCGAGGTGCGCGGCATGGGAACGACGGTGACGGCCGCCGGCGTCAACGGCCACGATCTCTACCTGGCGCAGATCGGCGACAGCCGAGCGTACCTGGTGCGAAACGGCGAGGCCATCCAGCTCACCAAGGACCAGTCGCTCATGCAGCGCCTGGTCGATGCCGGCGAGCTCACCGAAGAGGAAGCCGAGCAGAGCGAGCGCCGCAACATCATCCTGCAGGCACTCGGCCCCGACCCGCGGGTGAAGGTCGATCTCTCCCGCCAGACCCTCCGGCGCGGCGATACGCTGATCATCTGCTCGGACGGCCTCTCGGGGCTGGTCAAGCGTGAAGAGTTTCCCGCCATGGTGGCCGCCCATCCCGAGCTGTCGGACCTGTGCGGCGCGCTGATCGAGCTCGCCAACGAGCGCGGCGGTCCCGACAACATCACCGTGGTGACCGCCCGGTTCGATGGCGACGGGCTGCCCGAGCCGAGCACCAGCGAGGGCGTGGGCTACGCCGTGTACCACCTTGCCGCGGGCGACGACGATGAGCCCACCACGACGTTGCCGACGATCGCCGCCGCGACCCCCGCCCCGCCGCCGAGCCCGCCCGCCAGCCGCACGCGGGCCGTGCTGCTCATGGCCGCCCTGCTGTGCCTGCTGGCAGCGCTGCTCCTGGTCTGGCTCTGACCCCACCAACCGAAGCGCGACTCGGCGCCCGCCTCGGCTGGGTGGGCGCGTTGTCGTTCGCGTCGGGCATCCCCTACTTCTTTTTCAACGAGACCGTGCCGGTGTGGCTCGCCGCCTCGGGGATGAGCCTGGCGGCAATCGGCCTGGCCTCGGGCGCGTCGCTTCCGTGGGTGCTCAAGTTTCTGTGGGCGCCGCTGGTGGACCGGGTGGGGACCCGTCGCACGTGGATCCGGGTGTGCCTTGCTCTGCTGGCCGTCGTGACCGTGATCCTCGCGAGCGCCGATCCCGTCCGCCACGCGGGCGAGCTCGCCGCGCTCCTGCTCATCTACGTCGCGCTCTCGGCGACGCAGGACATCGCGATCGACGCCTACACCATCGAGACCACGCACGGGCGCGAGCTGGGCGTGGCCAACTCGGTGCGCATCGGGGCGTATCGCGGCGCCAGCTTCGTGAGCAGCGCCCTGCTGGTGTGGATCGCCGGCCGGTCCGGATGGCAGCCGGCTTTTCTCGCCGGGGCGGCGCTGTTCGCGGGGCTGACGCTCGCGGCGGTGGCGCTGCCCAATCCCAGCCGCGCGAGCGCGCACCCCGAGACCCTGGCCGAGCCGATCCGGGCGCTGCTCCAGCGCCCCGGCATCGGCGCGGTGATCGCCTTCGCGCTGCTGTTCAAGCTGGATATCTCGGCGATGGACCCGATGACGAAGCCGTTCTGGGTGGCGAGTGGCTTCACGCTCGAGCAGATCGCGGCGCTCACCACCGGCCGGCTCGTCGCGACGCTGGCCGGCGCCGCGCTGGGCGGGATGATCGCGACCCGGATCGGCATCTTCCACGCGCTGTGGTCACTCGGGGCGGTGCAGCTGCTGTCGAGCCTGGGGTACTCATGGGCCGCCGCGACGGGTGCCGCCAAGGACGGGGTAACCGCGGCCGCGCTGTTCGAGAACTTCGCGCAGGGGCTGGGAACGGCCGCGTTCCTCGCGTTCCTGATGTCGGTGTGCGAGCGGCGCTACGCGGCCACCCAGTTCGCGCTCCTCAGCGCCATCTACGCGCTGAGCCGCTGGGCCGCGGGGCTCGCCTCGGGCGTGCTGGCGGAGCAGCTGGGCTACGCGACCTACTTCTTCGTGACGTTCCTCCTGGGGCTGCCGGCCTATCTCCTGCTCCCGCGCATCCGCGCGGCCGCGGTGCCCGACTGAGCTGCGCTCAACCCATCCCGCGCGCCATCGCGGTCGCGGCGAACACCATCCCGATCAGCAGCAGCGCCTGCAGGTAGCTGATCCGCGCGATCGCCGCCGCGGGCGCCGGGTCGGGGTCGGCGCCCCTGGCGACCAGCATCCGCCAGCGGATCAGGACGACCATGGGCCAGAGCTCCAGCAGCAGGATGCACGCCAGCAGTGTCATCTTGGCGTAGAAGGCATGGTTGGCAAGGTAGTACGCGGTCGGCTTCTCGGTGCTGCCCAACAGGCGCCAGAGGCCGGTCCCGATCAACAGCAGAGCGGACACGCCCCACCAGCTATCCGCGGCGAAGGTTCGGCGGAGGGCCGGGAAGTCCAGCGGGCGGGTCCCGATCGAGCGGGCGCGCGCCCACACCGCGCCCAACCCGATCCCGAACCCGAGCAGGTGAACTGCGGCGAGAATCCAGCGTTGCATGGCGAGATCCTGAAGCAAGCGAGATGGCCGGCGCGAGTCACTCCGCCCGGCGCCGGAGCCAGCGGCCGACGGCCTCCTGCATGAGCCGCTGCCGGTGCCAGGCCAGCAACACCGGGCCGTCGGTGGGCAGCTCGGGCAGCAATCGCGGGTGGCCGAACAGCACCACGAGGTCCGCGTCGGGCACCGCGTTGGCGAGGGCGTCCCGCGAGGCGGGCCCGAAACCCGAGCGGCCCTTCCACGCGCGCGGCTCGGCGAACGCCAGCACGACGCGCGAGCCGCCGGCGTAGCGGCCCACGCGCTCGGGCCCCAGCACCCGATGCGTCCAGTCGCTCGGGCCGGGCGGATAGGGTCCGCCCAGGTCATCATCCACCACGACCAGATCGAGCGGCCCGTGCAGCTCGGGCGCGGCGCCGCGCAGCAGGCCCTGCTCCAGCAGCGCGTCGGCCAGCGCGTCGGCGGACTCGAACGGGCCCCGCGTGACC
>DATEJD010000413.1:0-20686 GCA_035278325.1 Gemmatimonadales bacterium
AGGCCGCGATGTCGGTTCGAAGCTCCTCGAGGCGCTCGGGGAACTCGGCGAGGTATTCCCGCTGCAGCTCGATCAGCGCGTCATCGAGTGAGTCGGTCATGCCGTGCGGAACCGCTCGAGGGCGAGCCGGGCGCCAGCCACGAAAGCGGGCGACGTGCTCCAGTGGCCTTGCACGTCGTTGCCCTGGCGCGCGGCCATGATCGCGCTCCGGTCGTCCACCACGCTGATGATCGGCATGCCGGGCCAGCCGCGGTCGCCCCGGATCACCTCCACGTCGGCGAAATCCAGGGCGACCGGTCCGGTGGCGCACAGGAGCAGGGGAAGGCCGACGGAGTACGGCCGCCGGAGCGCGGGGGCGAGCAGCGGAAACGCGTCGGCCGGGGCGAGGAGCGAGACCGACACGCTGGCCCGGGCCACGTCGTGGGTGATGAGCTGAAGCACAGCGCGTCCGGACTCGATCTCGACCAGCGTCGGCGTCGCGGGCACCACGACCGCCTCGAGATCGGTGCTCAGGCGCTCGAGGGCCAGGCCATGATCGGTCGAGATCCGGGCGATGAGCGCGGCGGGCGTCTCGGGCCGATAGCGTTTGGGACGGCCCGCGTCGACCCGCGCCGCGCCCTTCGAGACCAGGCCCTCGAGGGCGCTATAGGCATTGGCTCGGGCCAGGCCCGCGGAGCGGGCGATGGCGTAGCCGGTACCCGGTCCGCCGGTGAGGAGCACCTCGTAGACCAGGCTCTCGGTGGGCGTGAACCCGAAATGAGTCAGATTGATGCGGGGCATGGTGAGTAGTTTGTGATACTACCCTCGGTCCCGCAATCCCGGCGGCCTGAGGCAGGTCAGACGTAGTCGATGGACCAGCCCAGCTGCCGGGCGATCAACGCCAGCCGGAACGTCACGTCGACCTCGCGGCCTTCGGTGGTCTTGGCGTCGACCTGAAGCGGGTAATAGTGGTAGGTGATCTTGTTGATCGCCTTCGGCTGGGAACGCAGGTTCTTGGGCCGCCAGATGCCCAGCTCGTCGCAGTCCTTGAGCAGGCGGCCGAGCACGCGCGATGCCACCGGCGCCCAGGGCAGGGCCCCCATCCGCGCCATCAACTCGATGTAGTGGAGCGCGAGCGGGATGTCGGTGGGGTGGCCCTTGGCGTCGGCCTCGATGGGATCGCCCAGCAGGAGGTGCTGGGGCTTGACCGTGCGCTTCCCGACCTGGATGGCGAATGCCTTCTTCGGAGCCGGCTGCGCCAGGTAATGCCCCAGACGCTCGGTGAACCCGGCCCGCTCCCGCTGCAGGTTCGGCATCGCCGCGAGCATCGCGACCGAGTACCAGCTGGGCGGATGGGCCTCGGGGTGCAGCACCAGCTGACTGCCGGACTTCACGAACGGCTTCTCCGCCACGGGACTCCGGAGAAACTGGGAGATGGCGTTGGCGATCTTATGGCCCGCGCCCCGAAGCCGTGGATCCTCGCCATAGCCGGCCTCCGCCAGCGCCCCGGAGGCCGCCTCCCGCATGATGTCGCGCGCCCAGCCCTCCGCTTCAGCGTCGGACTTGGCGGTCTTCTGGAACTCGAACAGGAGACCCGGGTCCTCGTCGCGGCTCAGCAGGCGGAACAGCACGCGGTCGGCCAGCTTGAACGGCCGGCTCGAGTGGGGCCAGCCGAGCTGGAGGAGCCGCCGATACTGCGGGATGGTGCCGATGTCCTTGATGCCCTGCGAGGCCGAAGGCGCGAGACCAAGCAGGTTCCCACCCCAAACGCCGGTATCCTTCTGCTTCTTGACCACCCCCGACGCCGCCTTGGATTCGAGCACCGCCGTCAGGGCAGCCGCAATGGCCTCCGGCGAGGCGTACCCCGGCGGCGCCAGCTCGGTGAGCGTGCGGTACCGGATCGACGGCCCCCCGTTTTCGAGGAGCCAGCTAAGTGGAATCCGGTGGTGGTTCGGTAGATCCAGAAACGCTCCTGGGGAGGGGTCAGGGCGTAAGCGGCCGGGAAGATAGGTGGGACCGACCGGGTACGGTAGGGCGGGCGTGAGGGCCCGCCACCCTTCGGATCTATTGCCCTCCCAGCCTCAGGCGAGCCTCGCCTGCTTGGCGGAACTCCGAGCTGGCACTCCACTTAGGCTGTTCCTTGGCGTCGCCGACCAGCAGTGCTGTCGTGACGATGACACGAAGCTGCTGTATCGCTCCATCGTAGTTGAACCAGGGCTGGACCTGGTCGCTGGGCTGATGGTACCGCTCGGCGGTGTACTTGGCGTGCTGCTCCTGCCCCCAGCCGGCCGGCCGGCCCACGTAATCGTTCCCGCTCTCCAGGCTGGTCCCAGGTACCCCAACCCGGGCGAGGGAGAAGTGATCCGACCGGAAGTAGGAGCCCTTGAGCAGGGCTTCCTCATTGGTCGTCACCGCGAGCCCTTCCGCGGCTGCGGCCTGTCGCACGGCGGCTCCCAGGGTCGACTGTTCGAGGCCCAGGGCGGAGAAGTCGCGGGTCCGGCCATACATGTTGAGCACGTCCACGTTGAGGATCGCGGCCATGTCGCGCAGCGGGAACGGCGGCGAGGCGGCCAGGGCTTGCGAGCCCAGCAGGCCCGACTCCTCGGCCGCGAAGCCGATGAACACGATCGAGCGGCCCGCATGGACACCGCTCCGCACGAACGCCTCGGCCGTTGCCAGGACGCCCGCGGTTCCCGACGCGTTGTCCTCCGCGCCATTGTAGATCGAGTCGCCGTTCACCGGCGCGCCGATGCCGAAATGATCGTAGTGACCCCCGATCAGCACCGCCTGCCGCGCCAACGGCCCACGTCCCGGCCAGCGGCCGAGCACGTTCTCGGTGGCGGAGCGCCGGATGGCGCTCCGGACTGAGGCCTCGAGCTGGAGCTTGAGCGGAACCGGCCGGAAGCCCTTCCTGGCGGCGGCCGCGGTCAACGCGGCGAGATCCTGCCCGCCCTGTGAGAACAGGCGAGCGGCCGCGTCCTGCTGAAGCCAGCCCGCCACCACGAGCGAGCCTGGCGGCCGTTCGAGCCTGACCTGTGGTCCCACCCACCCCGAGAGCACGGTGGTCCACGGATAGCTGGCGCTCTCGGTCGTGTGGACCATCAGGATGCCGGCGGCGCCCTGCCGCTGCGCCTCTTCGATCTTGTAGGTCCAGCGTCCGTAGTACGTGAGGATCTTGCCCCGGAAGATGGTCGAGTCCTGGAGGCCCGGGTCGTTCACCAGCACGACCACGATCTTGCCCTTGGCGTCGAGGCCCGCGTAGTCGTTCCAGCCGTACTCGGGTGCCACGATCCCGTATCCGGCGAACACGACGTCACCCCGCGCGTTCACCAGCGAATCGTTGCGCATCGACCACATCACGAAATCCTTCTTCCACTCGTACGGCTGCCCCGGGGCACCGGAGACCGTCAGCTTCGGCTCGGGCGTGAGGGCGATGATAGGGACCCGCTGGAAGTAGGTGCCGCTGTCGCCGGCGGGCTCGAGACCCAGGCGCTCGAACTGGGTCGCGATGTATCTGGCCGCGGTCTCGCCGCCTCGGGTGCCGGGCGCACGGCCTTCGAGCGCATCATCGGCAAGGAACTCGAGGTGCGCCCGCAGCACCCGCGGGTCGAGGGCCCGGGTTACCCGGGTGGCCTGGGTGGGAGCGGATGTCTGGGCGGCGAGTGGAGTAGTGAGGCTGGCGAGGCACAGGGCGAGCGTCAACGAACGCATGTTGCTCCTGGACGGACGGTTGTGGTGACCGGCTTCTACAGCCGGAGGCGCTTGAAGACGGGCTCCGGCAGCGCGCGAACGATCGCCATGATCGGGCGCCAGAACCAGGGGATGTAGGCGACGTCCCGCCGCCGCTCGATGGCACGGTGCACCGCGCGTCCGGCCCGGCGCGCGCTCGCGAAGAGCGGGCCTTGGCGCATCCCCGCGGTCATCGGCGTGTCGACGAACCCCGGCTTGAGGGTGACGACCGCCACGCCCGCCCGGAACAGCCGGTTGCGGAGCCCCTCCAGGAAACGGTCCAGCCCGCCTTTCGCGGAGCCGTAGACATAATTGCTCTGTCGCCCTCTGTCACCGGCGACGGATGTGATGACCGCGATGCATCCGGTCCGCGCCGCCTCGAAGCGGTTCGCGAGCGGCGTGAGCAGCGCCACCGCCGAGGTGAAGTTCACGTCGATCGCGGCCAGGGCATCGTCCGCGCTCGCCTGGCAGCGCGCCTGGTCGGGCAGGACCCCGTGAGCCAGAAGCGCGACGTCGAGCCCGCCGAAAGCCGCCCATGCGAGCTCGATCACCTCGGCGCCGCGCCGGCGATCGGTCACGTCCAGCACCGCGGTCTCCACCGCGCTCGCGCCCCGTACCCGGAGGTCGGCCGCCACGCCGTCCAGCCGCGCGGCGTCGCGTCCGGTCAGGAAGAGCCGGGCTCCGTACGCGGCGTAGGCGCGGGCGGTTTCGGTGGCGATCGCGGAGGTGGCGCCGACGATGAGCACCCGGGGCGGGTCACGCCGCATACACTCTCCGCCAGAACGAGGAGGAGAACTTGGGGTCGCGCTGTGCCTCCAGTCTGGGCGCTGCCGGGAAGAACGCGGCAAAGCTCGTCGCGCTCATGCGCGCATCCTTGGCCGGATACACCGCGCCGCCGGCATCACGGACCACCGCATCGAGGTCATCGAGCAGCTCGAGGGTCGGCGGCCCGCGATAGGGGAAATCGACCGCCAGCGTGATGCCCTCGCGCGGGAACGACAGCCAGCCGGGCGACTGCGCCGCGCCGAAGCGCTTGAGGACACCGAGGCAGGCCGGCTCCTCCGAGCGGCTGATGCGATCGAAGATGGCTCGGATGGGTCCGCCCCCCGGATCGTCGGGCACGACACACTGGTATTGCAGGAACCCGCTCGGCCCGTAGAGCCGGGTCCAGTCGCCCACGGCGTCGAGTGGAAAGAAGAACGGCGCGTAGGGAACGACGGCCCGCTGCCGCCGGTGGAGCTGCCGGCGGTAGTAGGCCTCGTTGAACATCCGCATGGTGAGACGATTGATCAGGCCGGCGGGCGCATCCACCGGCACGCGAACCCGCGTGGCGTCCAGCGGCGAATCGGGTGTGCCCTCGAGCGGCGCATGGTCACCCCGGATATAGATCCCACGGCCAAGGCGCGGGCCGCGCGCGAGGCAGTCGACCCAGGCCACCGTGTACTCGTAGGCGTGGTCCTCGGCCGCGAGATCGAAAAACCCGTCGAGCGACGCGAATCGGATCCGCTCCTGGCTGATGCCAGGGCCGGGAATCCGCCGAAGGCGGATCTCCGCCCACAGGATGAGACCGGTGAGGCCCAGACCGCCGACGGTGGCTTGAAACAGGGGCTCGTTGGGTGAGCAGACGACGCGCTCGCCATTGGACCGCGCCAGCTCGAGGCAAGTGACATGCCCTCCGAAGGTCCCGGCGCGATGATGGTTCTTGCCGTGAATGTCGTTGGCGATGGCCCCGCCGACCGAGACCCAGCGCGTGCCGGGCACCACCGGCAGGAACCAGCCGCGCGGCACGACGATGTCGAGAATCTCCGCCAGCGTGACCCCTGCCTCGCAGCGGAGCAGGCCGTTGGCCTCATCCAGCGCGATGAGCCGGTTCATCCGCCGGACATCGAGCAGCGTGCCGCCGTCGTTGAGGCAGCTGTCGCCGTAGCTCCGCCCCATCGCGTAGGCCAGCACAGGGCCCGGAACCCGATCGAGCGCGGGGACATCGGAGCGCCAGACCACGGGCACCACCGCGGCCGGCCTCGCGCGGGGATACCGTCCCCACGATCGGTAGTCGCGCATCCTAGAGCGCCAGGTACATCACCAGCGCCACCAGCAGGCCGATGAGGTAACTCGCCGGGTCCCGGACCGTGGCCACGATGGGGTCGTCGTGGATCTTGCCTCGATGGGCAAGCAGCCACATGCGGCCGGTCCAGTAGAGGAGCAGCGGACAGACCAGCCAGAGCGCGAGGGGCATGCGGTAGAGCGCGACCACCTGGTCGCTGTTGATGTAGAGCGCCAGCACCAGGACCGACAGGTAGCCGCTCGCGCTCCCCATCGATCCGAGCCACTCGCGATCCCCTCGCTGATACCCGCGCCGGCGCACCTGCTCGGTGGCGGCCCCGTCCATCGCGTTCACCTCGGTGTATCGCTTGAGGAAGGCCAGGCTCAGGAACAGGAACATGGCGAATGCCAGGAGCCAGGTGGAGAACCGCACCTGCGTCGCCGCAATGCCCGCGAGCACCCGCAGCGTGTACAGGCCCGCCAGCAGCAGCACGTCCAGCACGGCAATCCGCTTGAGGTAGAGCGAATACGCGCTGGTGAGTACCACGTAGAGCGTCAGCAGCGCGACGAAATGGAAGGGCAGCAACGATCCGCTCAGCCCGAACGCGGCCGCGAGCAGCAGCGGCACCAGCACGAAGCCCACGGCGGGCCGGAGCGTCCCCGAGGCGAACGGCCGCTCGCGTTTGGTCGGATGGCGGCGGTCGGCCTCGAGGTCGACGACGTCGTTGAGCACGTAGGCGCTCGACGCCGCGAGGCAGAAGGCGGCGAAGGCGAGGGTCGCCTTGGCCATCGTGTCCGGATGGAACAGCTTGTGGTCGAGCACCACGGGCACGTAGACCAGCAGGTTCTTGACCCACTGGAGCGGCCTCAGCACCCGAACCAGCGCCGTCAGGGAAAGCCCCCGAGCCGCGACTCGCTCAGCCACGCGGCATCCTGCTCAGGCGAAACGCGGCCGCGTCCGTGGCCAGGGCGGAGCGGATGCCCAGATCGCGGAGCAAGGCCGTGCCGGTATCCAGCCCGGACCCGAGCGCGGTCCCGGTGGACACGATGGAGGGGAAGGTTCGATAGTTACCAGCGAAGTACACGTTCTCCCACGAGGCGCTCCGCACCGGCGGGTTGTGGTAGCTGCGGCCGAACACCGGCGAGTACATCGGCACCCGGCTCACATGGGTCCAGGAGGCCTCCAGCTCGGCCCCGAACACGACGCGGAAGTCGTCGCGATAGCGGCCGACGAGCTCGTCATCGGTGGCGTGGAAGAGGGGCCGGTCCCGGCCGCGGAGATGCGTCACGAAGTTCACGCAGGTCTCGCCCGGGCCCCCGATGCTCGGGTTGAGCTCGCTGAGAAGGAAGATGCCACACGCGGTGCGGTCGAGCGAGGCCAGGTTGATCCAGTACGCGCGCGGATGCACGGGCTGCCGGGTGGCGCAGATCATCGAGATGAGCGCGGAGTAGCGCATGCGCTCGAGCTCGGCCGTCCGGTCGCCGCCGACCAGCCGCAGGTAGACCTCGGTCGGCACCGTACTCACGAACAGATCGGCGCCCAGGCGCTCGCCGCTGGCCAGCTCGGCCTCGCGGACCCGTCCACTCGAGGTCGCGAGCCGGCTCACGGCCGCGTTGAGCCGCACCTTCACGCCGCGCTCGGCCAGGAGGCGGGTGACCCCGTCGCAGAGGACCTTGGTCCAATTGGTACCCGGGATGTAGCCCAGCGGCGCCGACCCCTCGCGGTAGTAGAGCCGCGCCCCCAGCCAGGCACCGCTCACCTCCTCGCACGGCAGCTCGAACTTGAGCCGCGTCAACCGCTCGAACAGCGCGGTCCGCACGCCCGGGCCGGCGTAGGTGTCGACCAGATCGGCCGCGCTCCGATCCTCCCACTCGGCCCAGTCGCGCTTGCCGAACGCCTTGAGCATGAGGCGGACGAAGCCGACCTTGTCCCGGAGCGACATCGGAAATCCCAGGAAGCCCGCCGGCGATCCCAGATCGTACGCCCGGCCGCCGAGGTGGAACAGCATGCGCACTCGACGCCAGCGGACGGACGGGAGCGCGCCGATCCGGTCGAGGAAGAAATGCAGCACCCGGTCGCGGTGCAGGATGTGGTGATATCCGAGCGGGTAGAAGTGCCCCTCGCGCTCGAAGCTGCTCGCGAGGCCACCGAGCGCGGTTCCGCGCTCGATGAGCGTGATATCGGTCAGACCGGCCTCGGCCAGCGCATACGCGACCGCCACGCCGGACAGGCCCCCGCCGAGCACGACGACGGATGAGCTCATGGCGTGGGGAGATGCCGAAACGGGACAAACCCGGCATCACGGAGCTGTCGCATGCTCGTGGCCATGAGCGGCTCGTCCCAGTGCAGAAGAAAGGGGTAATGCCGCTGGGCCAGCGCATCGATCGACGCACCGCTGGCGAGGTCTCGCTCGAACGCCGCCATGCCGGCACCGAACCAGTCCCGCCGCTTGAGTCCCTCGCGCGTGTTGAGCGGAAAGAGGAGCGCGGCCAGCAGCGCGAGAGCGGCCGGCCCCAGGCGTCTCAGGCGCGGCGTGCCATACAGAAGGAGGCTGAAGTACGCGCCGCACAGGAGCGGGGCCGCCAGCAGGGCGTAACGAGGCGACATGCGCCCCAGCTCCATGACCCGCCCCGCCCGACCCCACCCGAGGGCCGCGGCCAGGATGCCACACGCCGCGAAGAAGGCCAGCAGCCCCACGACCCGGATCCGCTCCTGATCGTGGGTGCGGAGCGCTCGTAGCAGCACCGTCAGGCACACCAGCACGACGGCCGCACTGACGATCCCGAACACTATCCAGGCCTTCGCGGTCACCGGGCCCAGACCGTAGATCACGAACTTGGCCGTCGTGGCCAGGGTCGCGCCGATGCCGGGGCTCGGTCCGTTCCAGGGTGAGGCCTGGTAGCCGATGAAATAGACGCCGCACAGCCCCAAGGCGATCGCCCCGCCGGCGGCGGCGACCGATGCCAGGTGAGTCGATCCGCCGGCGCGCCGTCCCGCCCACCACGCGTATACCAGCCATGCCGCCAGGGCCGGCGTGAGCACCAGACCGTTGGCGCCCGCGAGGGGCAGTGATGCCACCGCGAGTGCCACGCCCACCGCCATGGTCCCCGATGGTGGCGAGGAGGGGCTGGCTACGATGACCAGGAGCACGGCACAGAGGAGGACGGTCGGCAGCACGAACTGGATCTGCCAGGCCCACACCAGGTTGTCCCACTGACCGAGATGGAGCAGCAGCAGCGGGAAGAAGGCATCCGCCAGGCTGGTGCGGCCGCCGCGCAGCCGCCGGGCCAGCACGATCATCCCCGCCGCGGCCGCGGCCAGGATCAGCGTGTCGAATACCATCGTCGAGCGGAAGTCGCCGGTGGCACGGAGGAGGCCGAGATCGACCAGCCGCGGGAGCGGCAAGCGGTGCTCGCTGTTCTGGCTCCAGAGCCAGGCGCCGAGGTGCGGCTCATGGTGCGTCATCGGCGCGACCATCAGCCAGTCCTCCTCGAACGGGAGGTTGCGCCCGTCACGCGCGATGAAGCCGAGCACGATCGCGAGCGCCGCGGCCCAGATGAGCCAGACGGCCGTGGACCGCAGGCGGTCCGCGTTCATGGCGTGCTCTCCGCGCGGGCCTTGGAGCCGGCGGCCTGCCCGCCGGCGGACGCGAGGATGCGGGGGTCCACGGGAAAGAACCGGTAGAGCTCGAGGCCGGACACGTACATGCTGTCCGGGCTCCGGGGCAGGCTGGCGCCGAAGTAATACCGGAGCACGTTGCCGAGCACGTTGACCAGGGTGACAGGCTCACGGAACTCGCGCCTGCCGCCGGCGGGCAGGTAGAACGCGCCGAACGCCCCGAACCGCTCCCGGACGAAGGCGCGCGAGACCCGTTCGGGATGGTCGTAAAAGCCGACGTCCGCGAACCGCGATCCGTGGTCGCCGACGACGATGATCACCGGGGCGGGCGACGAGCCCCGGAGCAGCGCCGTCACCAGTCGCAGCACCAGGCGGTCCGCACACCGGACCTGGCCGACATAGTCGGCTCGCTGTTCCGGGGTATCGGCCTCCATGTCGTCGCCAATCTGGTGGGCGAGCGGACGGCACGCCGCGTCGAGCAAGTACGGGATATGGGGAATGAGAAAGTGCGCGAACGCGAAGGTCGGCGCGGGATCGGCGGGAACCCGTGCCAGGCCGTCGAACGAGCGCAGAAAGTGCTCGACCATGGGGGCCTGGTCTTCCTTGGCCCCGACGACGTACCGCACCAGCGACGATCGGATCACGGCCAGGCGCAGCTCGGTGCGCGTGATCTCGTGCAACAGCGCGAACCCCGGGCTCGCGTCGAACTCCTCGTCGGCCAGCGGGCTGTTCGCGGTCGCGGCCCACCATGCGGACGGGAACAGGAGGTAGCGATACCCGTGCGCCTTGAGGAATCGGACCGTCCGATTCTGCTTCACCAGATACGTGGGCAGCGTGTGGTCCTTGCTGGCCACGCCCGCGTCCCGCGTCAGCGGCGTCACGTGGGCCGCGTTGAGCAGCGACGCGACGGACAGGTAGGTCTGGACGTAATTGCTGCGGACGTCCGCGGGCACCAGGAACCCGAGGGCGCGCAGGCTATCCTCGAATGCGGAATTGTCGTAGCCGAACACCTGGCGAAGCACCCGGGCGTTGGCGTGCCCGTCGAGAACGATGACGTAGATATCCCGCGGCGGATTGTTGGCGGTGATCGACGGCCCCGGGTGGACCGGCACCGGCGCCGCGAGCTGGCGGGCCAGGATGCTGTGGCGGGCGGCCCGTGGGCCGCGCGCGTCGGCCACCACCGTCTGGAGCCCGAGAATGGCAACCAGGAACACGGCGAATCGACCGAGAAAGCCGCTCATGGCGGCCAACCGACCGGCCGGCTGTCGGAGGCACCAGGTCACGACTGCGATCGTCGCGAGTAAGCCCAGCGGGGCCAGCACGCGGTGCTGCCCCAGGGCGGGCGCCGCCTTCGTGACGGCGGCCTGGACCGGCACGTAGCCAAACCACCACGCCACCACCAGCAGCGTGCCCAGGATGGCGAGAGGTGTCGTCCGGGGATCGCGCACCAGCAGCCGGACCAGGGCGAGGACGAGGAGCGTAATGACCACGGCACCGAGCGCCGCCACCAGCAGAATCGTCGCCAGATCCACATAGCGGAACTGGCCGGGATTGCGCGCGGCGATGCTCAGGATCGGGACCAGCGCGAACAGCGCCGGGCAGGCGAGCGGGGCCAGCTCTCTGAGCCGCCGCGACGCCGGTGTCGCCGGGGGGTGGATCGTCACTCGCTATCGGAGCGGCGACCGACCAGTCGCCGGAATGCCTGGCGAACCGCTTCGCGCGCGCCGCGGACGCCGGCAACGAAGGCCAACACGCTCGCGGCAAGAGCCTGCAGCACGATACTGCCGGTACCGGGATCGATGTACATGCTGACCTCCTAGTGGACCGTTGCGTGCCGGGCGCGCGAAGGGGCGGCGGCCTCGCTGCCGCTGACCTCTTCGACCGTCCGTGCCACCATGAACCCGAGGAACAGCGCGCTGGGCCAGACCTGAAGGATCAGGCGGTCGAGGGAGCTGGCCAGGAGCCGTGCGAGCTCGTGTGCCATGCTGACGAACACCATGAAATGGCCGATCAGGATGAGTCCGAGCGCGAGTGCCACACCCCGCGCCCATGCCCGGCGTCGCTCGACGGGGTCCCATCCCATCAGACCGAAGTACACGGCCAGCGGCCAGACGGCTCCGGGCAGACCATTGGCGCCGAAGGAGGCCAAGTGGATGGCGTAGGCGCTGGCGACGGTGGTATAGCGCTCCGGGTCGATGAGCCGGCCGAGCGTGCCCTCGACGCCCAGGGTCGAGAGCAGGTCGTTGGGAGGCGCGAAGGCAAGCTTGAAGCTCGCGACCACCAGCAAGGGGGGCAACAACCCGATGCCGAAGGCCAGGAGCCGGCGCATCGCGGCCCGGTCCGCGCCCCAGCCGCTGGCCACGATTCCTGCGAGGACGCACCCGGTGAACAGCAGGCCCTCGTTCTTGGTCCACATCGCGAGGCCGGCGGACAAGCCCGCGAGCACGGCGAATCGTGAGCTGGCGCCACCGGAGCGATCGTCCAGCGCCAGGCAGACGACCGTCGACAGGAAGAAGAAGGCGAGAGGAACGTCGGCGTAGAGCGACGCCGCATGCCGGATGAAGAACGGCGTCGCGAGCAGCACCATGCCGGCGAGCAATCCCTGGCTCGGCGACCGCAGCGTCCCCAGGGCGGTCACCAGCAGGGCCACGGTCGCGAGCGCGAAGGTGCCGGCCACGAGCGCGGGGCCGACCAGCGTGGCCTTGCCGGCGTACAGCCAGGCTCGCACTACCAGCGACGGCACCAGCACCGGGTAGTCCGGGTGCGACCAGGGGAGCTCCGGCGCGAACGCCGTGCGCCAGGTCGCGCCGCCCAGGAAAATCATGCGAGCCCGCATGTCCCAGTTCATCCACGCATCCCATTCACCGTGCGGCTCCAGCCGAAGCATCGTGATCAGGGCTAAGGCGGCGGAGGCCAGGACGATGAGGAAGATCGGACCCAGCAGACGCGACGGTCCCACCAGCCATGCGGGCTCCCCAACGCCGAGTGGGGCTCGCCGCGACCGGTACACGGCGACCCCCAGGATGGTCACCAGCGCCACTTCGCACAGGGGAAACGCGCGGGTGGGGCCGAAGAGGATCAGCCAGGGGAAGAGCAGCAGCGCTGAAAGCCCCGAGCCCAGTCCGGCTCCGAGAGCCACGAGCAGCGAGCGGGCGCGGCGCGCTCCGACCGAAGGCCAGACCAGCAGCAGCGCGAACGCGCCCAGCGCCGCCGACGCGACCAACGACAGTGCGAGGACGAGGATCACGGCCGCCCCCGTCGAAACAGCACGACACCATCACCAAACTCCCCCGCCATCTCGAATCCCGCCGGCGGCGCGGCTTCGGCCCCCGGCTCGAAATTGCCGACCACCAGCTCGCGCGTCGTGTCCTCGACCACGAGCAGCGGAGCGAGGGTGTACTGCGCGAGGAGATAACGCCGGAAGTGGAGCAGCGCCGGCGACGGCACCGTATCGTTCGGCGGCGCGTCGGGATCGGGATACCCCAGGTAGCCCACCACCCCCGTGGAAGGGAGGACCTGCCGCAACCGATCGAAGCGGCGCTCGTACGCCGAGATCTCGTCCACGCCGACCTGCGCGGGCCAGTGCGCGGCACGGCGCGCCCAGCGCACGGTCGACAGGCCGGCATAGACCAGGATCGCGAGCAGCGCGATCAGCAGGCGGAGCGATGTCGGCCGTGTCATGCGTCCCGCATCCCGGATAGACCCGGTGGACCCGCGGTGGCCGGCTCCGTTCGGGCCGACGCCGGCCGCTCACGCCGCGCCTGGCGGACCCCGTACCAGTAGAAGAAATCGATCGCGTACCGGTACCATCGCTCCAGCTGAGGCGAGCGGCGTCGCTCGGCGGCGTCGACCGCGGCGATGACCAGCGCGGGCACCCGGTCGCTGAGGCCGCCCGCGCGGAGCAGAAGACCACGCATCAGGCGCCACTTGATGGGAGCCCGGGCGTACTCCGCGAGCTTGATGCTCTCCACCACCTCGGGGTGCTTCCCGGCGAACAGAACCGCCGTGCGGCCACGCGCGATGGCGTCACGGGCGAAGCCGCCGAAGCTCTTCTCGTAGTGCTGCCACGCGACCGCCTCCTGGCTGTAGGCGAGCTCGACACCGAGCTTCTCCAGGCGGAGAGCCAGCTCGTAGTCCTCGTGCCCGTAGACCTGAAAGCTCTCGTCGAAGCCGCCGACCGACTGGAACACATCCCGCCGCACGGAAAAATTGCCGGTGTAGGTGTCGCGGAACCGGAGTCGATAGCCCGGTCGTCCCAGGCGGTCGAGTCGGGTCTGGAATCCGTCCGCCATATAGCGCACGAAAGGCGGCGAGTCGGGCGAGGTCACGATCGGGGCGGCCCCGACTACGGCGCGTGGCGCGGTTCGGCCGTGGGCACGGGCGTGGGCCTCCACCAGGCCGGGGGCAGCCTCCATGTCGTCGTCGAGCAGGATCAGGAGGTCGCCCGTGGCCGCGCGGACCCCACCGTTGCACGCCCGGGCGCGGCCGCGGTTGGGCGCCTCCACCACCGTGACGCTGAACGGCGCGGCATACCTACGGACGGCATCGGCCGTACCGTCGGTCGAGCCGTCCACCGCGACGACCACGTCGAAGGCTCCTGCCGGGGCCGTCTGCGCAGCGAGCGACCCGAGCAGACGAAGCACGGAGTCCCGCCGCTGGTAGGTCGGGACCACGACCGTGAGCCGGGGGGAGCTCATTCCGGGCTCCCCCGGCGGCCGGTGAGCCGTCGAGCCGCGGCCCTGAGCGCGCGCCGCACCCGCACGGGGAGCGCTCGCGAGGTGCGGACCCGCCAGGCGAAATCCAGCAGGGTCTCACCGCCGTAGATCGGGACCCGCTGCAGCGCGAGCGGGTCGTCATCCGGACCGGACAGGCCCGCTCGGGTGGAGCTGGCGGTGACATAGCCGGCCTCCTCCGCCTCGGTTCGGACCGCGGCATCGAACGACCCGAAGGGATACGCCAGATGCAGCACCGGACCGTCGAGCTCGTCCTCGAGGCGCTGACGTCCCTCGGCCAGCTCCCGGCGCACCCGCACGGGGTCCAGCCCGGTCAGACGAGGGTGGGTCACCGTGTGCGCGCCCCATTGGAACCCCTGGGCCGCGAGGTCACGCGCGGTCGCCCAGCTCATGATGGGGAGCTCGATGCCCAGCTCTTCCCGGAGCCACGCCGTGCGCTCGCCCATCAGTCCGGCCACGAGGTAGAACACGGCCGTGAACCCGTGCTCGCGGAGCACCGGCACGGCATGATCGACGCAGCCCTGGAGACCATCATCGAAGGTGATGACCACCGCGCGCGTGGGCAGGCGAGCCAGACCGAGCCGGGCCCGCATGAGCGCGTCCATGTCGATTGGATGGTAGTTGAAGGCCGCCAGCCAGCGCATCTGGCGAGCGAACATGCGCGGCGTCACCGTGTAGCGCGCGAACGCCGGGTCCGGCCGCGGCGTCACCTCGTGGTACATGAGGATCGGCACCCGCTGCGAGCGTGGCGTCTCAGGCATGCTTCACCGCGCGAACGGTGATCAGCACTTCGTAGTCGGAGTCGCGATAGTCCAGCTCGTGCGGATGCAGGTCTCGGGTGCTGAGTCCGTGGAGAAAGGCCGTCGCGACCAGGACATTGCCGTGCGCTTCGACCGCGATCTCACCTGCCGGGAAGGCATGCTCGAACACACGCCGGATCGAGAGCGTGGTGAAGCGCCAGTAGTCGCCCCAGCGGTCCATGTCATAGCGGATGATCTGGCTGATGCCGGGGACGGTGACCAACGCCACGCCACCCGGCCGTAGAATCCGATGCAGGGTCCTGACGGCGCCCTGGACATCGGAGATGAAGGGAAGGACCTGAGTGAGCACCACGCAGTCGAACGCGTCGTCGGGGATGGTCTCGCCGCGCGTCAGGTCGGCGACGATGGTGGCGCGTGGATTGTCGCGCGTCGGGTGCAGCACGTCGGCCTGGGTGACGCTCGCGCCGCCGAATCGCCGAGTGTACGCGTCGTCCCGTGCCTCGAGCACGCGACCCCTGATGTCCCTGGCATGGTCCTGGAGAAAGCGCTCGATGTAGTACCGGTCCACCGGCAGACCGCCTCGATCCCAGCCGAACTTGCGGCTTACCGGCGTGAGGCGGCGAAGGCCGCCGAGGCGTACGCGCCGGGTGGCTCGGCCCTCATTGAGCCCCGGGATGCGGCTGCCAAGCCAGGAACGGAGTCCGAGCGGCAGCGTCGCGCGAGCCGCCTGCCGCAGCGCGCGGCCGGCCCGGGCCGCCGGCCCGAACTGCCGGAGCTCGTCCCGAACCGTATCCCACACCGGTCCGCTCGTGACGCCTCGGCCGCGCAGGTAGCCCTGGAACCAGCGCAGGAAGTACTCCCGTGCACGCTCTCGACCTCCCGAGGCCTTGGACACGGCATAGCACGACTCGGGGTGCTGGCGGTACCGATCCCAAGTCTCGCTGGAGGCGAACGCGGGCGCCTGGAGCAGGAGCTTCGAGAAAAATCCCTGGTCCTCGTACACCATGTTGACGCCGGTGAAGTGGGCTTCGAAGCCACCCACCGCTTCCGCTGCCGACCGGCGCACCAGCACGTCGGACGGGCACGGGGTCGGCGCCTGCCGCCGGAGAAACGGGACGAGCAGGGTGGGGGGCTCGTAGACCCGGTCGGCGGGGAGCTTGAGGTCGATGACGTAATCGCGGCCGCCATCCTCCGGCTGTGCGGTCCAGCCGAACCAGTAGAGCGGCGCGCCATAGAGCAACGCCACCTCCGGGTGGCCCTGGAGGATGGTGACTTGTCGGGCCAGCTTCTCCGGCAGCCACACGTCGTCGGCGTCCAGCAGCGCGAGATACTCGCCCCGCGCCTGGCGCAGGCCCGCGTTGCGCGATGCGCTCATGCCCTCGTTCCGGTGGCCGGGATGCTCGAGATAGCGCACTCGCTCTGGCTCTCGCTCGGCCCAGCCACGGGCAATGGCGGTGCTGCCGTCCGAGGAGCCGTCGTCGACCAGCAGCAGCTCCCAGCGCTCATAGGTCTGCGCGAACACACTCCGGATGGCTTCATCCAGAAAGCGCTCGGCATTCAGGAAGATGGCGACCACGGAGACGAGCGGAGGCGTCCTTACAGCCGGCTCACCCGCAGGGGTCACGCTCGCTCCCGGTGGAAGGCAAAGGTCGATCGGTCGGTCGATTGGCCACGGCAGCGACGCTGCGCCTGACGCGCCTGGGAGGCGGCTCGCAACGTGCAGGAAGCATACCATCTCCGACTATGTTCCAGCGCCTCGGCGCAAACCTGGCCGATCGGGAAGCCACATCCCAGGATATTGTCTTATAATGATTTACTCAACCACCAGTCGGCGGGCTGCGTGAGCCCCGGGCGCGGGACGCCTCAAGCGCCTCCGACGGCGGATTCCGGTGCCGTACATCGCATCGGTCGAGGCCGCACGCCCACCGGCGGCGTCCGACCCGACTCCGAGAGAGGCGAAGACTCGGCCGTGAGTCGCCGCGAGACAATCTGGTCGTCCACCACCCCGCTTCGGCACATGCGGCAGCTCGACGGCGTGCGCGCCGTCGCGGCGGGGATGGTGGTCTGCTACCACTTTTATCGCCCGGCCCGGCAGTACGTACACCTGGGAGGTATCGGGGTACGGGTCTTCTTCGTCCTCAGCGGTTTCCTCATCACCGGTATCCTGTTGCGAACCCGGCTCGCCGCCCAGGCGTCGGGTAGTGCAGGCCGGGGGGTGGCGCTCCGGCGGTTCTACATCCGACGGATCCTGCGGATCTTTCCGCTGTACTATTTCGCGCTAGGCCTCGCGTGGCTCACCCGGGTGGACGGCGCGCGCGAGAGCATCGCCTGGCACGCGACTTATCTGTCGAACGTCCGGTTCTTCCTGCAGAACGCCGTCGACCATGGGAGGTGGGGCGGCCATGTGGGGCATTTCTGGTCCCTGGCCGTCGAGGAGCAGTTCTACCTGCTTTGGCCGTGGGTCATCTTCTTTGCCCCACGGCGTTGGCTCCCAGCTATCGCGCTGGGCCTGGCCGCGTTCGGTCCGGTGTTTCGCTACGTCGTATTCACCGCGACAGACAACGACATTACGTCGGTTCTGCTTCCCGGCTGCATCGATTCGCTGGCACTGGGAGCGTACCTGGCGATGAGCGTTCTGCCGGAATTCAAGACGCACCCGCTGATTCGCCCGGTGGGGCGGGGAGTGCTGTGGGCCGGGGTCGCCCTGTTCGCTGCCTATCAGGCGGCCGAGCTCAGCAATGGGTGGTGGACGTTCCGCCAGGTGTCGTTCGATCTGGCCGTCGCCATCCTGGGTCTGTGGGTGGTGGCGAACGCTGCCCGCGGCTTCGCTGGTCCGGTCGGGCGCTTCCTGGACTCTACGCCGGTGCGGTACCTTGGTACCATCAGCTACGGCATCTACGTCTACCACCTCCTCCTGCCGGCCATACTCCCGAAGATCGCGCGTCGTCTGGGCCATCCCGATCTCTTCGCGGCGCTGGGGGATGGCTCATTCCCCTTCCTGGTCTTCTACGGTCTGGTCACCATCGTCGTCGCCGCCGTCTCGTGGCATGCATTCGAGGCACCCATCAACCGCCTGAAGGATCGGTTTGAGTACCGCTGATCCCGGCTCTCGACGTCGCATCCTCCTGGTCGCGCCGGTGCCGACCCACCCGAGCGCCACCGGCGCGAGTGCGCGGGTGCGACACATGGCGGCGACGCTCGAGCGGCTGGGGCAC
This sequence comes from Gemmatimonadales bacterium, assembly GCA_035278325.1. Taxonomy (GTDB): domain Bacteria; phylum Gemmatimonadota; class Gemmatimonadetes; order Gemmatimonadales; family GWC2-71-9; genus CAVVWJ01. The sequence continues at coordinate 18,080 of DATEJD010000413.1, forward strand.
GAGGTACACTTCCTCCATCTCCAGCAGCCGTTCCGCATGGATGATCGCCCGCTGCGCGAGGCATGGGGCGATCGCCTGCACGTCTGCCGCAGCCTCACGCCGCGGAGCTTCATCGGGCGGGGCCGCCGGAAGGTGGTGCGTGTCGTCGGGAAGATGCTGCACCTCAATCTGCCGGTGGACAGCTACCATGACCCCGACGCGGCGCGCTGCCTGGCCGGCCTGACCCGGGACGAGGGCTTCGATGCGGTCATCCTGTCGTACGTCTTCTACTCCAGATTGCTCGACGAGGCGGCCGGGCCCCTCCGGAAGATCCTCGACACACACGACGTATTCTCTGACCGATTCCGGCTGTACCGCGAACACGGCCAGGCGAACGAGTTCTTTTCGACCAGCCGACGCGAAGAGGCCAGGGCCCTCGACCGTGCGGACACGGTGCTGGCCATTCAGGAGTGGGACGCCCGGCATTTTCGATCGCTGACGCGCCGGCCGGTCTCGGTCGTCGGCCATCTGGCGCCGGTGGCGCTCGACGCGACGATGAACCCATCCCTCACGGCGAGCCCAACCTCGCCGGTCGTACTGTTCGTCGGCGGGCCGATGGGCATCAACGTGCACGGTGTCACCTGGTTCATCGATCGCGTGCTGCCGGCGGTGCGGCGACGTGTGCCCGGGGCCGAGTTCCGGCTGGCCGGTGGGATCGGCCAGCGCGTCCGGAGAGCACCTGGCGTGCGGCATCTGGGGTTCGTCGACAGCCTGGCCGAGGTGTATCGGCAGGCGGCAGTCGTGATCAATCCGCAGCAGTTCGGCACCGGCCTGAGCATCAAGTCGGTGGATGCGCTGCTGCACGGACGCCCGCTGGTAACGACCGCGTCCGGCGGCCGCGGTCTGGAGGATGGGGCCGGCGAGGCGTTCCGCCAGGCGAGCGAGCCGGAGGAATTCGCCGAGCAGGTGTCCGAGCTGCTGCTCGACCCCGCGAAGGCCGCCGCACTGGCGGCGTGCGCCCTGGAATATGCCCGGCGCTACCATGAGCGCATGGTGAGCGCATTGGCCGCGGTCGTGCGGGGCTCGGCGGAGCGCGGGCCGTGACAGCCAGACGAGTAATCCATTACCTCGACAGCGAGGTGTACGGCGGCACCGAGGAGGCCGCCCTGCAGCTCATGGCCTCGCTGGACCGCACACGCTGGGAGCCGATGCTGCTGTATCATCCCGGCTCCGGCATCGGTCGGCTGGGCGAGCGTGCCGGACAGCTCCACATTCCCGCCCGAGCCATGCCGCGAGTCGAGCCAGGGGCACGGCTGGGCGGGGTCAACCGACTCCGCCGACTCTTCCGCCGCGAGCGCCCCACGATCGTTCACGCCCACCTGAGCTGGCCGTTCGCCTGCAAGCACGGCGTGCTCGCGGCCTGGCTGGCCCGGGTGCCGGCCATCCTCGGCACGGCGCAGCTGTTTCTCCCACCCGATGGCTCCGCGCAGCCGCGGTGGAGGCTGCGCGCCTACCGCCGCATCATCGCCGTGTCGGAGGAGGTCCGGCGCCGCTACGCACGGGAGCTGGGGGTACCCGACCGCCGGCTCGCGGTCGTGCCCAACGCTATCCGGGTGCCGCCTGCCGCGCCGCGGCTGCTCGACCTCCGGACGGCGCTTCTCGACGGGCGCCCCGATTACCTGGTGCTGACCCCGGCGCGGCTGCATCCCCAGAAGGGCCACACCCACCTGATCGCGGCCGCGGCAGAGGTAGCGTCGGCCACCTTCGTCTTCGCCGGCGACGGTCCCCTGCGCCGGACGCTCGAGACGCAGGCACGGAAGCAAGGCGTGGCCGAGCGCTGCGTGTTCCTGGGCGAGCGTGACGACGTGCCCCAGTTGCTGGCGGCCGCCGACCTCGTGGTGCTGCCGTCGCTGTTCGAAGGCCTTCCCGTGTCCGTGCTCGAGGCCATGGCCGCGGAACGCCCGGTGATTGCGACCGCGATCGGCGGCACCGACGAAGCGATCACCACGGAGGTCACGGGTCTGCTGGTGCCCCCGCGCGACCCCTCGGCGCTGGCGGCGGCGATCCGCCGACTCCAAGGTGATCCCGCGCTCGCCGGGCGCCTGGCGGCAGCCGCAAGAGCGCGGGTCGAGCGCTCCTTCTCGGTCGATGCAACGGCCCGCGAGATCATGCGGATCTACGACGAGGTAACGGGCCAGGCGGTGGGCGCGTGACCGGGCAATCCGCCGAGGCGGTCCGGAACGATCGACTGCGGATGGTCGACTGGCGCTTTCTGCTGGCATCACCGCATCCGCGCCGAGTCCTCTGCCGCACCGGTGGTGCCCTGGCCGACGCGCTGGCGGCCGTCGCGGACCAGGTCGTGTCTGACGCGCGAGCCGGGGAATGTGATCTCGCTGTGGCTGTGGCGCCCGATGCTGGCGACCTGCGGGCGCTCCGGGCGGCGCTCGCGCCCGGCGGAACCTGCTACACCGAATGGCCGCCGGGCACCGGCGATCCCAGGCAGGTCGAGACCGCGCTCCGGGCCGCCGGGTTCGAGCAGGTCACCTGCTATCGCCGCTGGCCCCAGTACGCCCGGCTGCCTGCCTACTGGGTCCCGCTGAATGCTGCCGGGGCCGAGGCCTTTGTCCG
>DATEJD010000414.1:0-22215 GCA_035278325.1 Gemmatimonadales bacterium
GCGCGGCGCGACCCGCTCGCGCGCGGCGACCTCGCGGTGACCGGCCGCGACCTGCAGACGCTCGGCCTCTCCGGGCCGCGGCTGGGCGCGGTGCTGAGTGTGCTGCTGGACCGCGTGCTGGACGACCCGGCACTCAACACCCGCGAGACGCTGCTGGCGATCGCCCGGGAGCAGCGATGACGATGACGCCGCTCGTGTTCGCGGTGGCCGCCGCCCTGGGCAACGTCGCGGGGGCGCTGGCGGTCGTCCGGGGCGAGCGCCGGAGCCTCCGGTTCATCGATGCCTGCCTGGCCTTCGGGGCCGGCTTCATGCTGGCCGTGGCCACGCTTGGCGTGCTGCCCCAGGTGCTGGGGGACTCGCCCGGAGGCGCCATCTACGTGCTGGCGGGCTACCTCGCGGTGCACCTGGCGCAGCACGTGCTCACGCCGCATTTCCACTTCGGCGAGGAGACCCATCGGGTGAGCGCCACGGCGGGCATCTCGGCCATGCTCGGGCTCACGCTGCACACCTTCTTCGACGGGGTCGCGATCGCGAGCGGCTTCCTCGTGTCGGGACGGCTGGGCGCTCTGTTGTTCCTCGCGGTCCTGCTGCATAAGCTCCCCGAGGGGGTCACGATCGCCAGCGTGATGGTCGCCGGCGGGCAGGGCCGCCGACGGGCCCTCGGGGGCGCGGCCGTGCTGGGGCTGGCCACGGTGCTGGGGGTGATCTTTACCGAGCAGATGGCGCCGCTCGCCCAGCACGGACTGGCGATCTCCGGCGGAGTCACGCTCTACGTCGCCGCGTCCAACCTGGTACCCGAATTCCAGGCCAAGCGGGGCGGCCTGACGGCCGCGGCGTTCTTCGGCGGCGCGCTGGCCTTCTTCGTCGCCGAGCGGCTGCTGGAGGCATGGATCGGCTGATGGTTCGGAAGCGCACGACCGAGGAGGGCGGCTCGCTGTTCGCCGCCACGGCCCGCGAGGCTCAGCCGCTCGCGGCGCGCATGCGGCCAACCACGCTCGACGAGTTCGTGGGCCAGGAGCACCTGCTCGCGCCCGGCAAGCCGCTCCGAGAGGCGATCGAGCGCGGCGTTCCCGGCTCGATGATCTTCTGGGGGCCGCCCGGCAGCGGGAAGACAACGCTGGCCCACCTCGTCGCCAGCACATCCCAGCGGGTGTTCGTGCCATTCAGCGCCGTGACCGAGGGCGTGCCGCGCATCCGCGAGATCGTCACCGCGGCGCGCGGCCGGCTCGAGTCAGGCGGCGCGCAGACCATCCTCTTCATCGACGAGATCCACCGGCTCAACAAGGCCCAGCAGGACAGTCTCCTCCCGCCGTCCGAGGACGGCACGCTCACGCTCATCGGCGCCACGACCGAGAATCCCAGCTTCGAGATCAATGGGGCGCTGCTCTCGCGCACCCGCGTCTTCGTGCTCCAGCCGCTCGCGCCGGAGGACATCGAGGCGCTGATCCGACGGTCGCTGGAGGATACGGAGCGCGGCCTGGGCGGGCTCAGGCTCACGGTCGATGAGGACGCGGTCCGCTCCATCGCGATCGAGGCCGATGGCGACGCGCGACGCGCCCTCACCGTGCTCGAGGCCGCGGCGGCGCACGTGGGCGAGGGCGGTCGCGTGACGGTCGAGGTCGCCCGCGAGGCCATGCAGAAGCGATTCGCCCGCTATGACAAGGCGGGCGAGGAGCACTTCAACCTGCTCTCCGCCTACCACAAGTCGCTCCGCGGCAGCGACCCACAGGGCGCCCTGTACTGGATGGCGCGGATGATCGACGGCGGCGAGGACCCCATGACGCTGTTCCGGCGGGCCATCGCCATGGCCGCCGAGGACATCGGGCTGGCCGATCCCAACGCGCTGATCATGGCCGTCGCGGCTCGGGACGCGTTCCACATGCTGGGACCGCCGGAAGGCTATCTGCCGCTGGCGGAGATGACGATCTACCTGGCAACGGCGCCCAAGTCCAACAGCGCGAAGGTGGCGCTGGGCGCGGCAATGGCCGCGGCACAGGAGACTCCGGCGGCTCCCGTGCCGCTCCACATCCGCAACGCCCCGACCGGCCTCATGAAGCAGCTCGGCTACGGCAAGGGCTATCGCTACGCGCACGACTCGCCGGACGCTTACTTGCCGCAGGAGTACCTGCCCGACGAGCTGCGCGGCACCACGCTGTACCAGCCCGGGTCGTTCGGCTACGAGAAAAAGGTGGCCGAGCGGATCGCCTGGTGGGAACGGAGGAAGGCAGAGGCGGGGCAGGAGGGAGGGCCGGAAGGAGAAGGAGGAGAAGCGGATGGAGGTGAGGAGAGGGGCGGCGGATGAGCGCGCGACGCCTGCCCTGGCCGTCCTCCGTGCCTGTGACCCCCGGCACCGCCGGTCATCCGGCCCGACGACATAGTCGGTGCGTGCGGCTGGCTATATTTCGACCGTCCAGGTGGGTCCTTGGGCCGTTCGGCCGCGGTGGCCTCATCGGCTCTGTGCTCCTGGCCGGTTGCGCCGGGTTGCAGGACCTGTTCAAGGAGCCGGATGTCCGCCTGCAGCGCGTCGTGGTCCAGAACCTCGGACTTACCGGCGGCACCTTGAACCTGATCGTCGGGGTGTACAACCCGAATCCGTTCGACGTGCAGGGCACCAAGCTGAACCTGGGTCTCGACGTTGAACAGTCGCACGTGGGCGATGTGGTGTACGACAGCGATTTCCAGACCCAGAAAGGCGACACCACGGTCCTGACGCTTCCCCTCACCTTCGCCTGGAGTGGCGTGGCCGGCGCGGTCCGGACGGCGCTCGATGCGGGCGATCTCCCCTATACGATCAACGGGCGGCTGTCGGTCGCGACACCGATCGGCCCGCGCGACGTCACCTTCAGCCACCAGGGGCGGGCGCCGCTCAGCCGGGTGGGCGGGCTTATTCCGTCATCTATCGAGCACTAGCGTCCATCGGGCACTTACGTGCCGGGGAGCGGTCATCAGGCAGCTGATTCAAGTCCGGGATCCGATCGAACGCGCCGTGCTCATCGCGGCCCCGCGCAAGGGTTCGAGCGACGCGCGGCACGTCACCGAGCATCTCGAGGAGCTCACCCGGCTGGTGGACACGGCCGGCGCCGAAGTCGTGGGCCGGATGTCCCAGCAGATCGCATCGCCCAATCCCGCCACGCTGATCGGTGAAGGGAAGGTCGACGAGGTGGCCGCCGCGGTGGCCGAGGCCGGGGCCTCGCTGGTGATTTTCGACGAGGAGCTGAGCCCGGTGCAGGGCGCCAACCTGGAGCGCGAGCTCAAGGTGCGGGTGATGGACCGGCCCGAGGTCATCCTCGACATCTTCTCCACCCGGGCACGAAGCCACGAAGCCAAGCTCCAGGTCGAGCTGGCGCAGCTCGAGTACATGCTGCCGCGGCTCACCCGGATGTGGACCCACCTCTCGCGCATACGCGGCGGCATCGGCCTCCGTGGGCCAGGCGAGACCCAGCTCGAAACCGACCGCCGGATCATCCGGCAGCGCATCCAGGGACTCAAGGCCAAGCTCAAGGGTGTGGAGCGCCACCGCGAGAACCTGCGCGCCGGGCGCGACCCGATGCTCAGCGTGTCGCTCGTGGGCTATACCAACGCCGGCAAGTCGAGCCTGCTGCGGGCGCTCTCCGGCCAGCACGAGATCGTGGTGGAGGACCGGCTGTTCGCGACGCTGGATACCCTGACCCGCGAGGTGGACCTGGGCGAGGGCCAGCGCGCGCGGGTGACGGACACCGTCGGGTTCATCCGAAAGCTGCCGCACCACCTGGTCGCAAGCTTCCGCGCCACCCTCGAGGAGGCTCGGGCGGCCGACGTGCTGCTGCACGTGGTTGACGCGAGCCATCCCGATTGGGAAGGCCAGATGCACGTGGTCGAGCGGGTCCTGGCCGAGCTGGACCTGGCGGATCGCCCCATCCTCGTCGTGTTCAACAAGATGGATGCGCTGCCGGACCCGCTGGCGTTCGCCACCCGGGTGCGCGAGCTCTATCCCGACGCGGTCACCACCTCCACCATGCGCACCGACGGCATCGTCGGCCTCAAGGCCCGGCTCCGCGAGCTCGAGCGGGCGGGTCGCCCCACCGTTCGGGTGCGGGTACCGGTGGCCGACGGGGCGCGCGTCGCCGCGCTCTATCGGGACGGCGAGGTGCTGGCCCGCGCGGACGGCGCGGATGCCGTGGAGCTCACCGTCCGGCTGGATCGCTGGCAGATCGAGCGGCTCAAGTCGGAACGGGTCGAGGTGGAAGAGGTGGTGGTGGGGGCGGGGCTCAGGCGAGCGTCGGGAGCATAACTCTTCAGCAGGACGGAAAGACGGACGGACGGAAAGACGGAAGGACCTGCCGAGGTGTCGTGCGGCAGGTCCTTCCGTCTTTCCGTCCGTCGTCTTTCCGTCCTTCGTCACTTCCCGTTCGTATTGCTCAGCACCTGCTCCAGGATCAGCCACCGGTTCATGCCGGCGAACTTCTGGTGCATCTTGGTGATCGGCGCCGCTTCCTGGGCGTCCTCCTCGATCTGCAGGTCCGCCAGCGCCTCGATGCCGCTCTTGAGGAACTTGCGCAGCCCCTTCTCGAGCGCCATGCCGGCCGTCCGGAAATTGAAGAGCGTCGAGAACTGGAGGATGAAGCCCAGGTCCGCGAGCTGCTGGTTGGTGATCAGCGTGCCCGCCTTCTTCGCCTTTCCGAAGTAGAGCGACGGCGAGAGGTTGAAGCCGAGCATCTGGTTGGGGTAGTACTTGCGCACGCCCTCCGCGAACTCCTGCGGCTGCTCGAGCTCGGTGTTGTTGAACTCGGGCCAAATCACGTCCACGCCCAGCTCGGCGGCTTCCCACGCATCCTCGATCGCCATCTTGACGCCGCCCGGCTCCTGGTCGGGCAGGGCGCCGTCGATCGAGTCGGTGCGGGCGATGACCACGACATTCACGCCGGTTGCCTCGGCGGCGGCCTTGATGGCCTTGAGCTTGGCGAGCCACTGCTCCCGGGTGACCAGCACCTTGCTCCGCTTCTGCTTGCCCACGTTCACGATGTGACCGCAGGTCCGGTTGGACGGGTCCTGGTTCTCGAGGTGGACGCCGGCCGCGCCGACCCGGATGAGCTCGGTGGCCAGGGTGAAGGTCTGGGTCGGACCGCCGAACCCGGCCTCCATGTCCACGAACGCCGGCGGCGCGTCGATCAGCTCCTTGCCCTCGGTGTCGTACCAGCGGGTGTTGCGGGCGCCCTCGATGCCCTTCTTGAGCTCGAGCACCAACTCCACCATCTGATGCGACTGATAGATGCCGATGTCGGGATACATGCTCTTGGTGGCGGCGAGCTGCCAGCCGCTGCCGTAGAGCGTCTTGAAGCCGAGGGTCGTCATGATCGCCGCGGTGAACGCGTCGTAGGCCCCGGCGGTATGAAGGTAGGTCTTCTTGTCCCGCGCTTCGTGCAGCAGGCGGCGGAGCTTGTCGGCCGGGACCTCGCGCTCCGGCGGGGCGAACAACCGGTTCACCGCCTCGGCGGGGTAGGAGACCTTGGGGGAAGCCGGGTTGGTCGCAGTCGCCATGGATCGCTCTCCTTCGAATGGATCGCGGCGCCGTCGCCGGAAGCGAGGCGCCGCAAGTCTCGGCCGCCGGCCGGCGGGCGAAGGTTTGTGAAACTATTCACAATATGGGGAATCAGCCCAGATTGCGCCAGACCCCCGGTCCGGCCGGCTCGCGCCGGCGACGCAACTTCATGCATCGACCGGACCTGCTTATACTTGGGCACCCATGTTCATCACCAAGCCGTTCGTTCGGGATCGCAGGATTCGGTTCGCCCTGGTCGGCTGCGGCCGCATCTCCAGCAACCATTTCGACGCCCTCGAGCGGCACAAGGAGCGGGCCGAGCTGGTGGCGGTTTGCGACATCGACCCCGGGGCACTGGCCAAGGCGGAAGCCCGAACCAAGGCGCCGGGGTTCCGGACCCTCGATGCCCTGCTGGCCGGATCCGACCCGGACATCGTCATCTTGAGCACCCCGAGCGGCCTGCACGCCGAGCAGGCGATCCAGGTGGCCGCGACCGGCCGGCATGTGATGACCGAGAAGCCCATGGCCACCCGTTGGCGGGACGGGAAGCGGATGGTCCAGGCCTGTGACCAGGCCGGCGTCCACCTGTTCGTGGTCAAGCAGAACCGGCGGAACGCCACGCTGCAGCTCCTCAAGCGGGCGGTGGACAAGAAGCGGTTCGGCCGGATCTACATGGTGAACATCAACGTGTACTGGACCCGGCCGCAATCGTATTACGACAGCGCGGCCTGGCGCGGCACGTGGGAATTCGACGGCGGCGCGTTCATGAACCAGGCGAGTCACTATGTGGACCTGCTCGACTGGCTCATCGGCCCGGTCGAAAGCGTGCAGGCCTACACCGCGACGCTGGCGCGCGACATCCAGGTGGAGGACACGGGGGTGGTCAGCATCCGCTGGCGCACCGGTGCGCTGGGCAGCATGAACGTCACGATGCTCGCCTACCCGAAGAACTTCGAGGGCTCGATTACGATTATCGGGGAAAAGGGCACGGTGCGGGTGGGCGGCGTTGCCGTCAACAAGATCGAGCATTGGGAGTTCGCCGATCCCGATCCCGACGATCAGACGGTCGAGCAGGCGAGCTACGACACGACCTCTGTCTACGGCTTTGGCCACCCGCTGTACTACGACAATGTGATCAAGTCGCTGCGCGGTGAAGCGGTGCCGGACACGGACGGGCGTGAGGGGCTCCAGTCCCTCGAGATCCTGATCGCCACCTACATCTCCGCGCGGGACGGGCGGCGGGTCGCGCTGCCGCTCGAGGTGTAACCGACGGCGTCGAACGTCGGCTGCGCCAACCGGGTGCGAGGTTGGTGTGCCGATTTCATGCAGGCTTCCTGCCTGCTTACATTGGGGCGGTCCTGATCCAGGAGCTGAGCGAACGATGACGATCCCAGCGCCGCGTCCAGCACGCCCCGGAGTAAAGATCCTCCCTCACTCGGGACCCTGATTGCGCCCCACCTCTCGGCCCGCGATCCCGATCGGGTTGCCCCTCCGGACCACCACCAAAGCTCGGCCCGTGGACACTGCGCATCAGCCTTCGCTTCCGCCCGCGTTGCGCGGGCGCGCGTCCGTGGACCGGACCGACCCCGACCTTCGCGGCGAGCCGCCCACCCAGCCCGGCTTGGGCCTCCACATCCTTCGGTTCCAGACGACTCGGCGATGAGGCAGCGACTTGCGAGCCTCCTGGTCTGCCCGCTTGACCACACGGGGCTCGACCTGGTCGCCTGGGATGTCCGCGCCCGCCCGCTCGATTCCGAGACGCGGTCGCGCGCGGCGGCCATGCAGATCGATCCCGGCTCGCTCGAGGCCGACGTGGAATCGGGGCTGCTCCTGAACCACGCTCGACGGCTGGCCTACCCGATCTACCGCGGTGTTCCCCGGATGCTCGTGTTCCGGTCCGGCGTCACCGCCGAGTTCGAGCGGGAGTTCGGGCAGCGGCTGGCACGGGAGTGGCCGGGCTACCGGCTGCCGTCCGAAGCTGCCAAGCCCGGGGAAGCAGACGTCCTCCGCAGCTTCTCCCAGGAGTGGCTGGACTACGATTTCGGGCAGGGCCGGTATTGGAACATGACGCCCGAACGTCTCTATCGCTGCATGGACTTCATGTTGGATCTGGAGGGCCGACCGGTCCGGCACGGCCGGGTGATCGAGGTCGGGATCGGGATTGGTGGAATCGCGGACCACGTCTCACGAAGTCAGGGGTGTGAAGTGGTCGGCGTGGATCTGAGTCACGCGGTCGACGCCGCCCATCGCCACTTCGGGGCCAATCCCTTGCTCCACGTGGTGCAGGCGTCCGTCTTCGCGCTGCCCTTTTCGGACGGCAGCTTCGACCTCGCCTACAGCCATGGCGTGATCCACCACACCTACTCGACCCGCGACGCGTTCCAATGTTTGAGCCGACTGCCGCGCCATGGAGGGCGCCTCTATGTGTGGGTCTACAGCCCGTTCGACGAGCAGCGCACCCTGACGCGGCGCGCGCTCATGGCGCTGGAACACGTGCTCCGTCCACTCTGCTGGAGGCTCCCGACCCGCTTCCAGACGCTCGTCCTGCTCCCGCTCGTGCCGCTCTACATGGCCCACCAGGCCCTCGCGGCGGATGGCGGGACCGATGGGTCGGTGCGCTACGGCTTCAACGAGGCGCTGCACGCGGCTCGCGACCGATTTACGCCGCGGTATGTCCACCGGCACGATGACAGCGAAGTGGGCGAGTGGTTCCGCGCCGCCGGCTATCGGGACATTCGGCATGTGCGCCAGCGCACGCTGCCCGCGTATCTCCCGGAGTCCTTCGTGCACTGCACCGGCGTCGATGGAGAGCGCCAGTGAGCGGTTCGGCCAGCAGGCGCGTCGTCTGTCACGTGACGACCGCGCATCCGGCGTTCGATACCCGGATCTTTCGTCGGGAATGCCGGTCGCTGGCCCGCGCCGGCTTCGAGGTGTACCTGGTTGCTCCTCATGACCACGAGGAGGTCGTCGACGGCGTCCGCCTGATTCCGCTGCCGTCGCCCGCTTCGCGGCTCGTTCGGCGCGCCGTGTGGCCAGTGCTGGCGGCGCGCCGCGCGCTCGCGACCGCCGCCGACCTGTATCACTTCCACGACCCGGAGCTGATGCCGGCGATGCAGGTGCTGCGCGAGCTGACCCATCGCCCGATCGTGTGGGACGCGCACGAGGTCTACGGTGAGACCATCGCGCATTTCAATCAGCTCGGCTGGCGGCCGGCGAGCGCGGCCGCGGCCCGACTGTTCGCGCGCTACGAGCTCTGGGCCTGCCGCCGCTCCTTTGCCGGCGTCGTGACCATCACCCATCGCATGGCCGAGCGTTACCGCGGGCTGCGCGTGCCGGTGGCGGAGGTGGGGAATCTGGTGGAGTCGGACCTGCTCAACGGCGCGGACCCGATCGCCGCGTCGCGGGCGACCCCACCCCTCCTGATCACGACCGGGCTGCTCAGCGAGGATCGAGGTATCCTCCTCATGGTGGAGGCCTTCGCGATGGTACGCCGGCGGGCGGCGTGCCGGCTGGCCTTCTGGGGCTCATTTCAGAACGACCGCGATCGGCTGCGGTTGGAGGCGTTGATTCGGGAGCGGGGCCTCGAGAACGACGCGGTGATCGGCGGCCCCTTTCCGCGCGACATGTTGCTCACCCAGCTGCTGCCGACCGCGCAGGCCGCGTGCGCCCTGCTGGTCGAGGCGCAAGACTACAACATGCTGGGCATGCCGACGCGGCTCACGGAGTACTGGGCTGCGGGCCTGCCCGTCATCACCAGCCGCGGCAGCCATGCCGCCCACATGACGGCAGACACGGGTGCGGGACTGATCACCGACAACACGCCGGCCGACCTGGCCCGGTGCTTCGAGACGCTGCTCGCGGACCCCGCGGCCGCGCAAGCGATGGGCGAGCGCGGCCGGCGGGCCGTGGCCGAGCGGTACAACTGGAACCAGGCCTTTGCCAATCTCCTGGCACTCTACCGCGAGATCTTCGATGCCGAGCGGACGTCCGCCGCGGCTTGAGGTTGCCGCGGATCCGGCGGGCGAGGATTCGGGCTCGACGGCCAGCGAGGAGCTGGAGGTGTCGGCCCTTCCCATTGGTGAAGTCGCCGCGGGCCACGAGGCGCTTCGGGCCCCGAGGGGGATCCGCGAGCTGGGTATGCGCCGCTGGCTTGGCCAGGTGCCTCCCAGCACGCTGTACTATCTGAGCTTCCTGGCCGCTCCGTGCCTCGGACTGATTCAAACCCGGCTGCTCACCTTCCTGCTCTCGAGCGCCGAGTACGGGGTCGTGCAGCTCGCGTTGCCTATCCTCTCGTGGACGGGCACCATCGCGGGCCTGGGCCTGCCGGCGTTCCTGCTCCGGTTCTATCCGCGCGACGGGGCGGTCGTGTTCAAGGAATCCGTGACGCTGACCGTCCTCGTCGTGGTGCCGGCGGCGCTCCTGGGCGCCTGGGCGCTCTCGGCCACGACCGGAGGAGCGGTCCGCGTGGACCCGGCCACCGTGGTGGCGTTCACCCTGGCCCTGACCGCCCTGCTGGCCTTCCTGCTCACCAAGGCGATGTTGCGCGCGCTGGAGCGACACCTCGCCTACAACCTGATGTTCACGCTGGACCGGGTGCTGGGGCTGGTATTCATTACGGGCGGCGTGGCCCTCGCGCGTAGCCATCCCGTCGAGGGCTATCTCGCCGGCACTTTTCTCGTCTACGGCGGCGCCATGGCCTTGCTGGTGGGCCTGGGCCGGACGAAGCTCCCAGTCGGATGGCAGCTGCCCCCGCCGGCCAGGGTGCGGGAGCTGCTGCTCTACGGGCTGCCGACGGTCGCGGTGATTCTCGTCGCCGACCTCTATGCTAACGCCAGCCGCTACCTGATCGTCAACGCGGGCTTCGGCACCGCCGCCGTCGCCGAGTTCGCGCTCTCCTATACGCTCACCAATCTGGCCTTTCAGAGCCTCTATGAGCCGCTGCTGACCTACATGTACCCTCAGGTGTTCAAGGCCTACGAGGAGGGCCGCTTCGACGAGGTGGCACAGCGCGTCAATCGGTTTCTGAGGTATTATCTGCTGGCGGGGCTGGTGCTGGCCGGCGGTTTCATGGTCGGCGGCGAGCTGGCGGTTCGACTGGTGGCGGGCCAGGCCTACTGGATGGGGGCTAGCCCGTTCCTCCTGCTGGTCGCGGCCAGCTATCTCTTCGGGATGTATCGGATCCTGGCCACGCACTATTACATGCGTCGGAACACCGTCGAGCTGGCGGCATGTTTCGGGGCCGGCCTCGTCGTGAGCCTTGGATGCGGGGCCGTGCTGCTGCTGCATCATGGGCTGATCGGCGTGAGCCAAGGCGTCCTGGCTGGCGCCGCATTCCTGACGCTGGTGACCTGGTGGCGGGGCCGGCCGATCCTCGGCCTCAACCCCTTGCGAGCGGCACGCGCCCGGCGGAGAGGAGCAGGGTGAATCTCCTCATTGGTATCCTGATCGCGCTGCTCCCCGTCCCGCTGCTCCTGTTCATCCTCCGGACCGGGCACTACCGCTTCTGCGTGGGCCCGGCCATCGCCGTGGCCGCCATCTGGGCCTTCAACTGCGTCGGGGCACCGGTGGTGATGTCGGAGCCGGCACTCGCGACCGAGCGATACGCCGGCGTGATGCTCCTGGCGATCGCCATGCTCTACGTGACGTACGCGGTGCTGTTCGGGCTCGGGCGCCGGGTGCTCGTCTCCTACCAGGACATGCAAGCGGACGAAACCTCGCTCGAGGCGCTTCCCGTGTTCCTGGCGCTCTGGGTCTACGCGGGTGTCATGCTCGCGGTGTACGTGAGCCGGCATGGGGCCCCGGCCATCTTCGCCTTGGCCGGCGGCCTGCGCTACATCGACTTCTACGCCGTGCGGGCCTCGAAGCTGACCGATCTGCCCGAAGGCAGCCAGTGGTATATGCTGGCCCTCCGGACGCTGCCGTTCTTCGCGACGGTCTACGCCTATGCGCTCTGGCGGTCGCAGCCGTCCCGGTGGACCCGCCTGTGGTTCTGGCTCACCCTCACCCTCACGGCGGCGTGCGCCCTGAGCTTCGCGACGAAGGATGCGCTGCTGCACCTGCCGCTGCTCATCGTCATCGCGCAGCTGTGCCTGGCCGGGCAGCAGTTTCGATTCCGGCGCCTCATGGGCTATGTCGCGCTCAGTCTCGCGTCGGTGCTGGTCATCTGGCGGTTCTACCTGCTCGATCTGCCGCTGGGGCGAGTCAGCTCCGTGCTGCTGGTGGCGCTGTGGAACCGGCTGTTCGTGATCTGGGCGGAAGGCCAGAGCCTCCTGGTGAACATCATTCCCCAGAACCACGACTATTTTTGGGGGGCCGCGTTCGGAAACCCGGGAGGGTTGCTGCCGTTCGAGCCGGTTGATATCTCGCGATTCCTGGGCTACTGGAGCCTGGGGCATCTGGCGAACTACAACACCGCATCCTTCGGCCAGGGGTACGCCAACTTCGGGCTAGCGGGGGTGGCGCTCGTGCTGCTCGTCATGATCGTCCAGCTCGTCGGCTTCCAGATGCTGTTCCGCTGGCTGCCCAAGACGCCCCTCTTTCTGGCGATCTACACCTTGTTCGCCGATCGGATGCTGTCCTACGGGACGCAGTCCCTCCAGCTGGTGTTCTCCGAAGAAGTCGTCCTCGCTCTCCTGATCGTGGTGGCCGGCCACTACACGGTTCGGGGCCTGGTGCGCGGGGCGATGTATCGCCCCCGCGCCGGGGCGTTGCCCGCGTGAGGGTCTGCATGATCGCGACGCGCCACACGCTGGACGATGCGCGCATCGTGCATAAGGAGGCTCGGAGCCTCCTGGCCGCGGGGCACGAGGTGACGCTGCTGTTCACCTGCGAGCCGGATGGCCGCTTCACCCGCATGGACGGGCAGGTGATCGCGAACGGCAACGGCAGGGGATTCGAGACGGAGTACGCGGGCTGTCGGGTCCTGGGCGTCCCGCGGGGCAACGGACTCGCGTCCAAGTGGCGCATCTTTCGGGAGCTGTCGGATCGCGCGGAACAGGTCGGCGCCGACGTGTATCACGCGCACGAGCCCGATCTCTCGCTGGCGGTCGCGATTCGAGCGGCGCGGCGGGTCCGTCGGCGCGGACGCCGGGCCATGGTGGTCCACGACCTCCACGAGTACCCGCCCGGAGAGGTCTGGATCGGGGCCCCCGCGCCGTTCCATCAGCTCGGGCAGCTCGCGGCGATGGCGCGCGACGCCTGGCTGGCGCGCCAGGTCGACCACCTCTTCGCGTCGAATACGCTCATCGCCGGCTACGGCTTCGCGATCGCGAACAGCAAGCCGGTCGACGTGCTCTACAACGCGCCAGCCCTGAGTCTGTTTCCTCAGCGGCCGCCACTGGCCTGGGCTGGCCCGCCGGAGCCGCTCGTCCTGTGCCACGAGGGGACCCTCGGCTTCGAGCGCGGACTGCGCGAGATGATCGAGGCGGTCGATACGCTGCGCCGCTGGGTCAGGCTGCACATCGTGGGCGAGGTGTTCGGGGCGGAGCGCGAGTGGCTCGACGCCGAGGTGTCACGGCGCGGCCTGGACGGGATCGTGAGCCGCACCGGCTGGCTGCCGTACGCGGAGGTCGGCGCGGCGCTGCACCAGGCGCACGCCGGACTGCTCCTGCTCCACGGCAGCGATCCGAATCTGCGGGCCGGCTGCCCCAACAAGCTCTTCAACTACATGAACGCCGGGTTGGCGATTGTGACCGTCGATCTGCCGGAGCCCCGACGGATCGTGCAGGGAGAGGCGTGCGGCATCGTCCTCCCACGGCCGGGCTCCGCCGGCCTGGTGCGCGCGATCGAGGAGCTGCTCGAGACGCCGGACCGTGTCCGGTGCATGGGCATGGCGGGACAGCGGGCCGCGTGTGAACGATACTCGTGGGAAGCCCAGGAGCGGGTCCTGCTCGCGGCATATCGCGAGCTGGCCGCCGGGCTCGAGCGAGCCTGACCATGTGCGGGATCTTCGGGTTCTGGGCCTCCGGCGCGGCGGGCTCGCGCTTCGACGGCGTGCTGCTGCGTGAGGGCACGGCTCGGGTCGCGCATCGGGGTCCCGACGGCGCCGGTTGGGTCGGCTGGACCGCGGACGGCCAGCGTCGGGAAGGCGTGGCCCTGGGCGACCAGCCGCTGCGCGTCGGCCTCGGGCACCGTCGGCTGGCCATCGTCGACCTGTCCGATGCCGGAGCGCAGCCGATGCGCGGCCGGGGCGACACGTGGATCTCCTTGAACGGCGAGATTTACAACTATCGGGAGCTGCGCACCGAGCTCGGCCGGCTCGGGCATTGTTTCCAGACCGGCAGCGACACCGAGGTCGTGCTGGCGGCGTACGAGGAGTGGGGCGTCGCCTGCCTCGAGCGCTTCAACGGCATGTGGGCCTTCTTGCTGTACGACCCGGCGCGCCATCGCCTGTTCATCGCGCGCGACCGCCTGGGCGTGAAGCCGCTCTACTACGCCCGTGCGGGGGACGGGCTCGCCTTCGCGAGCGAGATTCCGGCTCTCCTCGAATGTCCCGGCGTGACCGCGGCCATCAGCCCGGAAATGCTGGGGACCTATCTCGTCGACCGGCGAACCGACGATACCGACCAGACCATGTACCGGGACATCCGCGAGCTGAGGCCGGCCCACGCCGCCCTGCTCGATACCCGGGACGGTGAGCTGCGCATCTGGCGCTTCTGGGGCCTGCCCGAGGCGCCGGATTTGGAGTTGTCCGATGCCCAGGCCCTCGACCGGTTCGCCGAGCTGTTCGAGGATGCCGTCCGCCTTCGTCTCCACGCCGACGTTCCGGTGGCGGTCACGCTGTCGGGTGGGGTGGACTCGTCCGCGCTCACGCTCGCCGCGAGCCGCGTGGCCGGCGCCGGTGTCTGCACCTACACCTCCCGGTTCCCCTCGCATCCGGAAATCGATGAGTCCGGATACGCGACCGCGGTGACGACCGCATGCGCCGCGGCCCCACGATTCATCGAGCCGCCGCTGTCGGAAGTGATCTCGCAGGAGCCGGAGCTCACCCGCCACCAGGCACTCCCTTACGCATCGCTCTCGCTCTACGTCCATCGGGCGATCCTTTCGGCGGTGCGGGCGGAGGGCGTGCCGGTGGTGCTGTCGGGGCAGGGGGGCGATGAGGTATTCCTGGGATACGAGCGCTATCACTGCATGGCCGCGCTCGCGGCCCTGCCCAATGCCTGGCGCGCCGGGGCGGGACTCTGGCAGGGTGCGCGGCGCTCCAGGCGCAGCCTGGGGCGGATGCTGGCGACGACCGCGTATTTCGGTGCCCCGAGGGTCCAGCGGCTGCTGCGGCGGGAGCGCCTCCGCGAGGTGGTGCGCCCCTCCTGGCTGTCTCCCCCGGAGGCCGCTCCGCCCGCCATGGTCGGCCATCCGCGGAGGCAGCAGGCCGCCGAGATCACGGCGCTGTCGTTGCCGCCGTTGTTGCGTTACGATGACCGGACCGCGGGGGCGTTGGGCATGGAAACGCGGCTCCCGTTCCTCGACTACCGGGTCGTGGAGTTCGGCTATCGGCTGCCGTTGCACCACAAGATCCGCGCGGGATGGACCAAGCATCTGGTCCGCCGCTATCTGGACCGCCACGGCTTGGCGGCGGTGGCCTGGCGCCGGGGCAAGCTGGGATTCAATGCTCCGCACGCCGAGTGGACGCGCGCGCTGGTCGCCGCGCGCGGGCCGCTCCTGTCGCGGCAGCCGATCGCCAAGGCGCTCCTCGCGACCGACCGGCCACTCGAGCAGCTGCCGCTGCCGGCGATGTGGGACATGTACAATTGCCTTCATCTCGCGCACCTCTTGGGATGGACCCTCGATGCGACCTGATGCCGAGAGCAAGCCGGTGAGCGTCGCGCGACCGACCGGCGGCCCACGCCGGGCCCAACCCGAACACACGGGTGAGGTCTCGCTGATCGGCATTGCCGCGATGCTGCTGCGCCAGCGGCGGGCCATCGCGCTGTGCGTGGTGCTGGGCGGCGCGCTCGCCCTGGCCGTGGGCCTGTTGCGACCCCGAACCTACACCGCCACCGCGGCCTTTCTCCCGGGCGGAGAGACGGATCGCTTCTCGGCGCTGCAGGGGCTGGCAGCGCAATTCAACCTGCAGCAGCTCATCGGGGGCAGCAGTCAGGCCACGCCCGACTTCTACGTGGCGTTGCTGACGTCGCGCGACATTCTGGGTGCCGTGGTGGACAGCGGAGTGGAGGTCAAGGGGAAACGCGTCTTCCTGGCCGACTATCTCAAGGTCAACGCGCCGACGCCGGCGATCCGACGGGAGCGGGCCATCGAGCGCCTGGAACGGACCATCGGCGCCAACGCCGACACCAGAACCGGCATGGTCAATCTGTCGGTAAAGCTCAAGTCGAGCCCGCTGGCCGGCGCCACGGCGCGCCGCCTGCTCGACCTGCTCAACGAGTTCAACCTGCGCACGCGACAGAGCCAGGCCCGGGCGGAGCGGCTGTTCGTGGAAAGCCGGCTGCGGGAAGTCAACGCCGATCTCCGCGCGGCCGAGGACGAGCTGCAGGCCTTCTTCCAGCAGAACCGCGACTACCGCAACTCTCCGGCCCTCGCGTTTCAGCAGGAGCGCCTGCAGCGCGTCGTGTCCCTCCGCCAGCAGGTGGCCACCACGCTGGCGCAGGCCTACGAGCAATCGCGTATCGATGAAGTCCGCGATACGCCGGTGATCTCCGTCATCGAGCCCCCCGCCGATCCGGCAGAACCTGATCGACGCCGCCTCCTGGTTCGCATCATCGTGGGCGTGATCCTCGGCGGACTGATCGGGTTGCTGGCGGCAGCGGCCCTCGAGTTCATGGGGCAAAGCCGTGCCGAGGGGGGCGACGAATTCGCGGACTTCGTGCGGTTGCGGCGCGAGGCCCTGAGCGACCTGCGCCGGCCGTGGCGAATCCTGGGCATCCGCGGGCGCGAGACCACTCGGTGAGAGCTCCGCACGAGTCACCTTGTCCACCGGAGTTGATCGCTTGACATCCTCTGCGCGCGACCTTCCCGTCGGCGCCCGTCGCGCCACGTACCTCCCGTTCGCCAAGCCGGACATCACCGATGAGGAGATCTCCGCGGTGGTTTCGGTGCTCCGGTCGGGGTGGCTCACCACCGGACCGGAAGTCCAGGCGTTCGAGCAGGAGTTCGCGGCCGCGCTCGGCGTGCGCCACGCCGTGGCGCTGAACTCCTGTACCGCGGCCATGCACCTGGCGCTGGAGGCGCTCGGCGTGAGTCCCGGCGACGAGGTCATCACCAGCACGGTCACCTTCACGGCCACCGCTGAGGTGGTGGAGTACCTCGGGGCCCGGAGCCGCTTCGTCGATGTCGAGCCCGGCACCCTGAACCTGACTGCGGACGGCGTTCGCGACCTGATCGCGCGCGAGTATGTCAGGAACGATGGGGCCTGGCGCCACCGCGACACCGGGGGCCGCCTGCGGGCGATCGTGCCGGTCCACTTCGGCGGGCACCTCGCCGATATGCCCGCCTTGGTGGAGCTCGCGCGCGAATACGGCCTCCTGATGGTGGACGACGCGGCGCACGCGTTTCCGGCCTCCCTGGGCCGAGCTCAGGTCGGCAGCTTCGGCTGCCCGACCGCGTTCAGCTTCTATGCGACCAAGACGGTCACCACGGGAGAAGGCGGAATGCTGACGACCGACGACGACGCGGTCGCGAGTCGGGTCCGTCTCATGGCCCTGCACGGGATCAGCCGGGACGCGTGGAAGCGGTACACCGCCGAGGGAACGTGGGACTACGAAGTCGTGGCGGCGGGGTACAAGTACAACCTCACGGACCTGGCCGCGGCGCTCGGCCGGGTACAGCTCCGCCGGGCGGAGGGGATGCGGGCGCGCCGAGCCGCGATCGCGGCGGCCTACGCCCGGGGTCTCGGGGCGGTTCCCGAGATAGAGCTGCCCACGGTGCGTCCCGGCGTCGTGCACGCCTGGCACCTCTATCCGATCCGGCTCCGCCTGGAGCGGCTGACCATCGGCCGGGGAGAATTCATCGAGGAGCTGCGGCGGCGTCAGGTCGGTGCGAGCGTGCACTTCATTCCCCTGCATCGCCAACCGTTCTATCGAGAGCGCTACGGATATCAGGCGAGCGCCTTCCCGGTGGCGGAGGCGGAGTTCCCCAGGCTCGTCTCGCTGCCCATCTACTCGCGTATGTCGGATGCCGACGTCGCCTCCGTCGTGGCGACGGTCCAAGAGATCATCGAAACCTTCCAGCGCTGAATGCTCGCGCATCGCCGCCGCTCCACCCGAGCGGCCTGCAAGCGAGCGTTGGACCTCGCGGGCGCGAGCGCCCTGCTCGTCTGCCTCAGTCCCGTCCTGCTGGTCTGCGGCGGGCTGGTCCGCCTGGTCGATGGTCCTCCGGTGTTGTTTCGCCAGGAGCGGGTTGGCCGCCGGGGACGAACGTTCCAGCTCTACAAGCTCCGAACGATGCGCCCGCAGGCCGGTGGTCCGCTGGTGACGGCCGCGGGCGATCCGCGGCTCACGCGACTCGGCCGTTGGCTGAGGAGCCGCAAGCTGGACGAGCTTCCCCAACTGGTCAACGTACTGCGCGGCGACATGAGCCTGGTCGGGCCGCGGCCGGAGGTCCCCCTGTATGTGGGCCGCCAGCCGCACGGTTTTCGCGCCATTGCGGACCTGCGTCCCGGCCTTACTGACTGGGCTTCGCTCGCATTCCTGGACGAGGAGGGTGTGCTCGCTGCCCACGGCGGCGAGCCGGACTTCTATCCGGACGTACTGCTGCCTAGAAAGCTCGCGTTGGCGCGCCTGTACCGGCGGCGCCAGACGCTGAGCCTCGACCTGCGGATCGTCGTGGCCACCGCCGCCGCCGCGGCGGGATGGCGTTCGATGGCGGTGCGCCTCGCGGGCCCCCGGCTGGTGGCACGGGCCCGCCGGGGACTAGGGCTTTCGCAGGCAGCCGAGCAGGTGGGTCCGAAGCAGCGGGAGGGCTGAGAGCATCTGGGCGGCCAGCCAGCTCCGCGGCACCACCATGCGCGCAAGCGGCGGGGCCAGCGTGACGGATCGGAGCTGGATGCTCCAACTGGGAAACAGATCGGCCAGGGCGCGGCTTGGTACCGCACGGACGTCGGAATTCCGCGGATTGTCCACTCGCAGGTCGTACCACATCAACACACCGCCGGAACGAATCACCCGCCGCAGCTCTCCCGCCACGGTCCGCCGCTGTTCCTCGTCGAGGATCGAGCTGAACACCGTGAAGGCGAGGATCAGGTCGAACTGGTCGCTTGAGAATGGAAGGCGTCCGCCGTGCGCCCGTACCAGCGCGGCGTCCGGCAGCAGCTGCCGGGCGGTGCGGAGCCGGGGTGCCAGGAGATCCAGGCCCACCGTACGAGCACTGCCGACGCCCAGGGTCCGAAGCTCCAACAGATCCCAGCCGGTGCCGCAGCCGAGGTCGAGAACCCGCAGGGTCCCGAGCCCATCGGGGAAGGCCTCGGTGAGGATGCGCGCGGTCAGCCGCTCGCGCTCCTGGAGAATGAAGAGGTCGCCGGGGGAGCGGAGCCGGGCGGGTATGGGCTCGAGGCTGTCAGCGCGGCGCGCGTAGGCCGCCTCGAGGCGGGCCGACTCGGCGGGGAACGGCTCACCCACGCGCGGTGCCCGCCCGTGGGTCCAGCAGCCAACGCAGGCCCGCAATCGAGCCGAGGCCGTAGGTGAAGTGATAGGCGAAGAAGATTGGCGGGAGCGCTAGGGGCGCCACGCGCCCGGTGCGCCGCGCGATCTGGAGCGCCGCGACCGACGCCGCGAACAGGTGGAGGCCGAGGGCCACGGCGAGCAGCACGCGGGCGGCCGCCGTCACCGGGGCGAGCAGGGCCAGTCCGAGCAGGGTGGCGGTGAACGCCGCGGGTATCGCGTGGCGCCAGCGGAACGATCGCGGCGTGCGCCGCCAGACGAGCACGTTCCAGTAGGCGTTGAGGAAGCCCTGGCGCATCAGGCCGGACACGGTACCCCGCGCCCGGTAGACACTCTTGACCGCGGGATCGAGCAGGACGCGAAAGCCCGCTGCCCGCGCCCGCCCGAAGAACTCGGTGTCCTGGTTGCGGCCCAGCGTCTCGTCGAAGCCGCCGACGACCTCGAACACCTCGCGCCGAAACACCGCGAACGGCACGGCGTCGACGTACCGGCGCGAGGTGGACACCCGGAACCGGCTGTTGCCGACTCCGAAGGGATGGCTCACGACCCGGGCCAGCAGCCAGGCGACGAGACCGGCGCGATCCGGCTCGGTGCGGACCGGGCCGCCCACGATATCCGCCTCCCCGGCATCGAGCGCCCGCAGCGCGGCGGCGAAGAAATCCGGCTCGACGGTGCTATGCGCGCCGATGATCGCGATCCGGGCGGAGGCCGCGGCCTGAATGCCGATGTTGAACGCCGCCGCAGTAATGCGGCGTGGGTTGGGCACGAGACGGATGGAGGGAAACCGGGAGGCGTACTCGGCGACCACTCGCCCGGTGCCGTCGGTGCTCCGGCCGTCGACCACCAGGACCTCGCCGCCGCCGACCGCCGCGAGGCCGGCCAGGATGGAGTCCAGGCACGCCCCGAGGTGGCGCTCCTCGTTACGCGCCGGGACCACCACGCTCACCTTCACCCGCTCGTCTCCGGCCCCCGGGCGAGCAGTTCGGCGATCTTGAGGGCCGCGCAGCCGTCGCCAAACACCTGCGGCGGGTCGGGCGCGTACGGGGGTCGCGTCAACGCCTCGAGGATCCGGTCGGTGGCGGTGCCGGCCAGGACGTTCCATCCACCATGGAGCGTCTCGATCCACTCGGTCTCGTCACGCAGGGTGACGCAGGGACGCCCGAGGAAATAGGCCTCCTTCTGGAGTCCCCCCGAATCGGTGAGGACGGCCCGGGCATTGGCGACCAGCTCCACCATTTCGAGATAGCCGAGCGGCTCGAGCAGGCGGACGTCCGCCTCACGAGGTGGCTGCCAGCCCAGGGCCTCGAGCGCGCGCCGGGTCCGCGGGTGCGCGGGAAACACCGCCGGGGCGTCGAGGCGCTCGAGGGCCCGGAGGATGCCCTCGAGTCGCACCGGGTCGTTGGTGTTTTCCGCGCGGTGAACGGTCACCACGTAGTATTCGCCCGGCACGACCTGGAGGCGATCGCACGCGCGGGTCGCCGCGGCGCGGGGCCGAACGCGCCGGACCATGTCCAGCATGACATCGCCCACCTGGTGCACGCCGCGCGACATGCCTTCACGCGCCAGGTTGTCGACCGCGGTGGTGGTCGGGCACAGGAGCAGCGCCGACAACACGTCGGTGACCACGCGGTTGACCTCTTCCGGCATCCTGCGATTGAAGCTGCGCAGCCCTGCCTCGACGTGGGCGAGCGGCACGTGCTGCTTGGCGGCCACGAGCGCGCCGGCCACGGTGGAGTTGGTATCTCCGTAGACCAGCAGCCAGGTCGGGCGCTCGGCGGCGACGATGGTCTCCAGGCCGGCCATCATCTCGCCGGTCTGGCGCCCGTGCGGCCCCGAACCGATTCCCAGGTTGTAGCGGGGCTCCGCCAGGGCGAGCTGATCGAAGAACACCGCCGACATGTTGTGATCGTAGTGCTGACCGGTGTGGACCATCACCTCGGTCAGGCCGCCGACCGAACGGCAGGCCTCGGAGACCAGCGCCGCCTTGACGAACTGGGGACGGGCGCCGACGACGGTGAGGATCTTCACGGACCGGCTCCGTCCACGACCTGCCGCCACCAGATCTCCGCGGTCATCCACCGTGCCATCTCGGCGCTCCAGTCGTGGCTGCCATCCTGATGCTGGGCCCACCGCCGTGCCACGACGGCCGGGTCGTACCAGCCACGGGGCAGCACACGCTCCTGCACGAAGGCCCAGGCGTCGCTCCGCAGGGGACCACGGAGCCACAGCGCCAGCGGCGTCGGGTACCCCTTCTTGTCCCGGCGGTCGAGGATCTGAGGCGGAACGATTCCGGCGAGCGCCTGGCGCAGGAAGGCCTTCGACACCCCGCCGGCCAGCTTGGAGTCACCCGGGATACTCAGGGCGAACTCCGCGACGCGATGGTCCAGGAACGGGACCCGAGCCTCGAGACCGAAGGCCATGCTGTTGCGGTCCTCGAAGCGGAGGAGCATCGGGACTGAGCTGGCGGTGATATCCTGGTAGAGGACTGCGTTGAGCGAGTCCAAGCCGGAGGGCGCCGGCCTCGGAGTGGAGGTGACCGGGACGGTCTCCGCCAGCGGGCCGCGGTAGAGCGCGGCCGACCGCCCCGCGCGGCTGCGCGAGCGCTGCAACACCGCGCGCGCGAACTGCCCAGCGTTCCACTCCTCGAAGTGCTCCTGCCAGCGAAACGCCAGGCCGGCCGTCTGTCTGGCGGCGCGCCACGCTGTGCGGGGTTGACCCGACCGGGCTCGGCGCCATAGCAGCCCGGCCAGTACGGGCAAATATCGGAAGTAGCCCCCGAACAGCTCGTCGCCGACCTGACCGTCGAGTAGGACGGTCACCTGTCCGCGCGCCGCTTCCATGACCTGCCACTGGGTGTAGAGTCCCCCCGCCGATGACGGGCCGTCCTGATGCCAGGTCATGCGCTCGAGCACGTCGAACCATCGATCCGGAGACGGCGAGACTCTGGTCGGGATGGTTCCCGCGGCCGACGTGATGACGTCGACGAAGCGCCGCTCGTCGTACCCCACCTCCCCATACACCGCGGAAAAGCTGTGCATCGGGTGGGGGAG
This sequence comes from Gemmatimonadales bacterium, assembly GCA_035278325.1. Taxonomy (GTDB): domain Bacteria; phylum Gemmatimonadota; class Gemmatimonadetes; order Gemmatimonadales; family GWC2-71-9; genus CAVVWJ01. The sequence goes on from DATEJD010000414.1 coordinate 22,182, forward strand.
CAGGCGGGACGCGATGGAGACGATGGCCGAGGAA
>DATEJD010000415.1:0-5981 GCA_035278325.1 Gemmatimonadales bacterium
AAACCCCGGAAGGGCGGGCGGCGTAGGGGAGTCACCTGCGCAGGGAGTCACCCTGAGCGAAGCGAAGGGGGCATGAGCCGACGCATGCCCCCTTCGCGGAGTTTACCCTGGGCGCAGCCAGGGCTCAGGGTGACTCCTACCCGACCGCCTTACGTTTCCATCCGACTCACTTACTCAACCCCAGATACGCCACCGCCGCAATCGCCGCCGCCATCGGAATCGTCAGGATCCACGCCCACACGATTCGCGTGGCCACGCCCCACCGCACGGCCGACACCCGCTGCGCCGCGCCCACCCCGACGATCGCGCCGGTGATGGTGTGCGTGGTGCTCACCGGCACTCCGAGCTGCGAGGCGATCAGAATCGAGATCCCGCCCGCCGTCTCCGCGCAGAACCCGCCGAACGGCCGCAGCTTGGTGATGCGGCTGCCCATCGTCTTCACGATCCGCCACCCGCCCATCGCCGTTCCCAGGCCGATCGCCGTGTAGGCGGCCATTTCCACCCACAGGGGAATGCGGTCGGCCGTCGGCACGTACAGGTGCCGGAGCAGGCCCTGCTCGTGGGCGAAAACGCCCTGCGTGGAGACCAGCAGCCCCACGATGATGCCCATCGTCTTCTGCGCGTCGTTGGCCCCGTGGCTCAGCGAGTAGAGCGCGGCGGAGACCAGCTGCAGCCGTCGGAACACCCGGTCCACCGGCCCCGGCGGCGCGCTCTTGAGGAGCCAGGACAAGCCCACGGTGAGCGTGAGGGCGATCGCGAGGCCTAACAGGGGCGAGACGAAGATGAACGACACCGGCAGCACCCACCCGGCGAGCTGAAGGGCGGGAAAGCCGGCCTTCGCGATGGCCGCGCCACCCAGCCCGCCCATGAGCGCGTGGCTGGACGAGCTGGGCAGTCCGACGTACCAGGTGATGAGGTTCCAGACGATCGCGCCCACCAGGGCGCTGAGGATCAGATTGGGGTCCACCACCGAGGGCTCGATCAGCCCCTTGCCGATGGTCTTGGCCACGGCGGTGCCCACCACGAAGGCCGCGAGGAAGTTGAACACCGCCGCCCAGAGCACCGCCACACCGGGCGAGAGTACCCGGGTCGAGACCACCGTCGCGATGGAGTTGGCGCTGTCGTGGAACCCGTTGATGAAATCGAAGATCAGCGCGACCGCGACGATCGCCACCACGTACGCGACATCGTGCGACATGGTCACGCGTGCTTGATCGAGATCGATTCGAGCACGTTGCCCGCATCCTCGATGTAGTCGAGCGTCTTCTCCAGGTTGTCGTAGATCTCCTTCCACTTGATCACGGTCAGCGCGTCGGGCTGGCCCTCGAAGAGCTGGGCGAGCCACTGGTGGTACAGCGAGTCGCCCTCCTCCTCCAGCCGCTTGACCTGCACGCAGGCGTTGAGCACGGTTCCGTTCTTGTTCTTTTCCAGCGCGCCAACCGCCACCAGCAGCTGCTCCGTGGCCCGGACGATCACGTCCGCGATGAGCATCGCGCCCTCGGGGGCGATCCCGGCGTGGAAGATGTGCAGCCGGCGCGACGTGCCGTCGATCAGATCCATCACGTCATCGAGCCGGGACGCCAGCGAATGGATGTCCTCCCGGTCCAGCGGCGTGATGAACACCCGGTCCAGCCGGCTCACCACGTCGTGGGTCACCTGGTCGGCCTGGTGCTCCAGGCGCTTGATCTGGTCCACGATCACCCCGCGGCGGCTGTGCTCGGTCTGCAGCAGCTCCTGCTGCAGCCGGGCGGCCTCCACGGTGAACTTGGCGACCGCAGTGAAGAGGTCGAAGAACTTTTCGTCGCGCGGCAGCAGGCGCATTGTAACGTCCGGGTAACGGGCCGCGGCAAGATAACGCCGCCGGAACGCTGCCGCACCCTCGCCGCCGATTCCTTGACGCCCGGGGTTTCCTCCCCAGATTCCCCGGGTCCCACGCGCCGGCCGTGCCCCCCGCATCCGCGTGCCCGACCCTATGACCCAGACACTGGCAACCAGCCTCCTCGACAGCCCGCCCGAGGAAGCGTTCGACCGGCTCACCCGGCTCGCATCGCGCCTGCTGGGTGCCCCGGTCGCGCTGGTGACCCTGCTCGGGGAGGACCGCGCCTTCTTCAAGAGCGCCATCGGCTTGCCCGAGCCTTGGGCGGCCCGGCGGAGCACGCCGCTCGCCTACTCGTTTTGCCGTCATGTCGTCGCGTCCGGGGCACCCCTGGTGGTGGAGGACGCTCGGCGCCATCCGCTGGTGCGGGGGAACCCGGCGATCCGCGAGCTCCGCTGGATCGCCTACGCGGGCGTCCCTCTCACCATGGACGGCGGCCCAGCCGTCGGGGCGCTCTGTGTGGCCGACAACCTGCCCAGGATCTGGTCGCCCAGGGATCTGGCGCTGCTCGCGGACCTGGCCGCCTCGGTGATGACCGAGCTGGAGATCCGCCAACCAGCTCGGCGGGCAGCCCGTCCGTCGAATGATGCGCACGAGGCCCGGCTGCCCCCGCCCGATCCGATGGCCTCGGTCTTCGAGGGCTCAGCGATGCCCATGGGCCTGGTGCGGGCCGACGGGTCCTGGCTCCGGGTCAACCAGGCACTGGCCACCCTGCTGGGCACGACGCCCCAGGCCCTGGTCGGCCGCCCCGTCGAGGCCTTCACCCATCCGGCCGATCGCTCCGCTGACCAGGAGGCGATCCGGCTGCTCCGCGCCGGCGAGGTAGCGAGTTACCGGTCGGAGAAGCGGCTGCTCCGCGAAGGCGAGGAGCCGCTCTGGGTGCTGGCCACCGTGACCGCCCTGCCCGACGGAACCTTCCACGTCTGCTATCAGGACATCACCGACCGCAAGCTGGCCGAGCAGGATCTCCGCCAGCGGGAAGAGCGCTATCGGCTCGCCGCGGAGGCGGGGAACGACGCGCTGTGGGACTGGGATCTCCTCACCGATCGGATCGAGTGGACCGAGCCAGCAGGCGGCAGGTTCGGCTACCACCACTCGGGACGCGGCGCATCGGCCGCCTGGTGGTACGAGCGGCTTCATGCCGATGACCGCGAGCGCGTGGTGAGCGGGATCCACGCCGCCATCGCGAACGGGGCCGAGTCCTGGCGCGACGACTATCGCTTCCGCCGGGCCGACGGCAGCTACGCCCACCTGCTCGACCGCGCCGCCATCGTGCGCGACGAGGCCGGCGACGCGGTGCGGATGATCGGGGGCGTGGTCGACCGGAGCGAGGAGACCCGGGCCGCTCAGCTCGCCAGCGGCCAGGGGCAGCTGCTGGAGCAGATCGCCGCCGGGCTCGACGTGGGCGCCGTGCTCGAGCGGATCGTCCGCTTTACCGAGACCCACGGGAGCCACCTGACCGCGGCCATCTTCGTGGTGGCCGACAATACCCGGGAGCTCAGGCTCGCCGCCGGGCCGAGTCTTCCGTCCGGCCTCCGGGACGCGCTGAGCACCATGCCGCTCGATGCCTCGGCGGGGCTCGCGGCGCAGGCGGCCACCCGGCGGGAGACGGTCGAGTACCGGGACGCGCCGGCCCCGGAGCGGGAGCGCTGGTCGGCCGCCCTCAAGGACGCCGGCCTCACTGCCGCGTGGGCCATGCCGCTCTTCGCCGCCGACGGCTCGCTGGTCGGCGTGTTCGAGATTCATCACTCCAAGTCACCCCCGGAGGACGACGATCGCGCGGTGGTCGAGCTGGCCGCTCGTCTCGCGGAGATTGCCATCGCTCGCGACCGGAGCCAGGAGGCGCTCGCCCGCGGCACCAGGCTGCTGGAACAGGTGCTCGACAACCTTCCCGTCGGCGTGTGGGTGCTCGACCGGGATGGCCGGATCATGTTCGGCAATCCGGCTGGCCGGGCCATCTGGGGCGGTCCCCGCTACCTCGGGCTCGAGGAGAGCGAGGCGTACCGCGGCTGGTGGGCCGACTCGGGCGAGCCGATCGCGCCCGGGGAGTGGGCCGCGACGCGCGCCATCCACAAGGGTGAGACCTCGCTCAACGAGGTGGTGCACATCGAGACCTTCGACGGGACGCCGAAGACGATCCTCAATTCCGCCGTCCCGCTCCGGAGCCTGAGCGGCGAGATCATCGGCGCGATCCTGGTGAATCAGGACGTCACCGACCAGCGCGCCGCCGAGGCCGCGCTCCGGAGCAGTGAGGCGCAGCTCCGTCACGCGCAGAAGATGGAGGCGGTAGGCCAGCTCGCCGGCGGGATCGCGCACGACTTCAACAACCTGCTCACCGGCATTCTGAGCTACTGCGAGCTCATGCTCCAGGAGCTTCGCGTGGGCGATCCGCTCCGCGGCGACCTGGAGCAGATCCGGCACGCCGGCCAGCGCGCGGCCGGGCTTACGCGCCAGCTCCTCGCGTTCAGCCGGCGGCAGGTGCTGCAGCCGCGCGTGCTGTCACTCAACGCCACCGTCGCCGAGCTCGACTCGATGCTGCGCCGCCTCCTCGGCGCCGACGTCTCGTTCGAGACCGAGCTCGATCCGGGACTCTGGTACGTCCTGGCCGATCCCGGACAGCTCGAGCAGGTGCTGGTGAACCTCGTGGTGAACGCCCGGGACGCGATGCCCGACGGGGGCAGCGTGACGATCGCAACCGCCAATCACCAGCTCCACGCCACGGATGATTCCAGGGGCAACGGCGTCCGCCCCGGCGGTTACGTGACGCTGTCGGTGCGCGATACGGGCGTCGGCATGGACGTCCCGACGCAGGCGCGGATCTTCGACCCGTTTTTCACCACCAAGGAAGCCGGCAAGGGCACCGGTCTCGGCCTCTCGACGGTCTATGGGATCGTGGAGCAGAGCGGCGGGCACATCGCGGTGGAGAGCGCGCCCGGACAGGGGGCCACGTTCACGATCTTCCTGCCGCGGCACGAGCCGAGCCCGGGCGCGGTGGCCCCCGGTCAGCCCGACCGCCGCGGCCTGCCGACGGGGCACGAGACGCTGCTCCTAGTGGAAGACGAGGCCGCCGTCCGCTCATCGGCGCGCCGCCTGCTCGAGCGGCACGGCTACGAGGTGGTGGAGGCTCGGCACGGGCGTGACGCGCTCCGCATCCTGGACGAGGGCGGCCGGAAGATCGACCTGGTGATCACCGATCTGGTGATGCCCGAGATGGGTGGCCGGGAGATGGTCGAGCGGGTGCGGGCCCATCATCCGGCCATGAAGGTCCTCTTCATGTCCGGCTATAGCGAGCGCGCCGTGACGTCCGACGGCAGCATGCCGCCCGGCACCGGTTTCGTCGAAAAGCCCTTCACGGTGGAGCAGCTCATCCGGCGCACTCGCGAGATTCTGGACGGACAGTCCTAGCGCGCGACGACGTCGGCTCGCGCCGGCCTTACGCGACGTTCAGCAGCTTCACCAGGTCGCCGGGCGACTCGAGCCAGTAGTCGGGCGTCGCGCCCTCGAGGTGCTCCCGACCGAACGGCCCCCACAGCGCCGCCGCCGTGCGCACGCCCGCCGCTCGTCCCGAGACCATGTCGTGAATGCTGTCGCCTACGTACACCGCGGTCGATGCCGGCGCCCCCAGGAGCGACAGCGCTTTCTCGACCGGCTCGGGATGGGGCTTGGGGTTGTCGACTTCGTCCGCGCAGACCAGCACGTCCATCATCGACTCCAGCTTGGCCAGTGTGAGCCCGCGCAGTGCACCCGCGCGGTTCTTGCTGGTGACCAGACCGGTGGCGCGCCCGGCGCCGCGCACGGCCTCGACGGCGGCGACGACGCCGGGGTAGACCGTGACCATGCGGTCATGGTTGGCCAGGTTGTACGCGCGGTAGGTGGCGACCAGCGCCTCGATCATGCCCTGGTCCTTCCATTCGGCGAACTGGGCGGTGAGCGGCGTGCCCACTCCCCTGAGCCAATCCTCGTCGCTCCGTGGGGGCAGCCCGTGGGCCGCCAGCGTGTGATGATAGCTGTCGAGAATGAGACGCACCGAGTCGATCAGGGTGCCGTCGAGGTCGAAGAGAAAGGTCCGGAGTGGAGGCATGCGCGGAAACGTAGCCGGGGCGAT